>CAZPGD010000001.1:0-8557 GCA_964585865.1 uncultured Hungatella sp.
TGGGATTCCATGATCGCCTTGACGATGGATAGGCCGATGCCGCTGCCGCCGTATTCACGGGTCCTGGCCTTATCCACCTTGTAAAACTTGGTCCAGATATTCGGAAGCGCTTCCTCCGGAATCGGCTCTCCGGTGTTGCGGACGGCCACCCGCACCAGTCCGCCCGTCCGCTCCGCGGTAATCCGTATGATGCAGGCCCCGTCCAAATGATTCAGCGCGTTGCTCAGATAATTCGTCAGCACTTCCTCGATCTTAAACTCGTCGGCCCGCACGTAAACAGGCGGGGACACTTCCAGCTGGATCCGCGCGTTTTTCTGCTGAATCAGGATGCCGGCCGAGGACAGCACGCCGCGAATCACTTCCGCGATATCGAAGCATTCCAGACTCAGCTGCTCCTGACCGGATTCCAGAGCGGTCAGGGTCAGCAGCTGCCGGACTATTTTGTTCATCTTGGCGGCTTCATCCACGATTACGCCGCAATAATAGTCGCGGCTTTCCGGATCATCGGCCATGCCTTCCGAAAGCCCTTCCGCGTATCCCTGGATCAGGGCGATGGGCGTTTTCAACTCATGGGAGACGTTCGCGATAAATTCCTTGCGCATCTCGTCGATCTGAATTTTCTCCTCAATATCCTTCTGCAGCGTCAGATTGGCCTCTTTCAGTTCGCCAATCGTTTCTTTCAGCTTGTCCGACAGGGTATTCATGCTGTTTCCCAGCACGCCGATCTCGTCCTGGGCGCTGCCGGTGTATTTGGCGTCAAAATCCAGACGGGACATCCGCTCGGAAATATCCGCCAGCTGCAGGATCGGCGAAGTCACGCGGCGAGTCACCAGATAGATCGCGACGCAGCCGATCAGCAGGGCGATCAGGCCCAAATAGCCCTGAAAGCGATTTGACACTTTCACGCTCTCCGCGATGCTCTCGAGCGGCATGGACATGATAAAAAGCGTCCGGTTATCCGAAAAAAAGCCCCAGCATTCCAGATAGTAGGAATTGGAACGGTCGTAGAAACTGCGCTGGATCGTGTAATTCTCCGTCTCGAGGATCGTTTCGTTATTCTCGTCGCCGGGCGCGGTCCAGCCAAGGATATACTGCCTGATGCGGTCCATCATATACGCGGCGTCGCGTCCGTAGGATACGATGGGATACTCGGACACGCCGTCTATAATGATGGTCATGATATTGTTCTGGTCCCCCAGACGGCGCAAAAGACGGACGCCCTCGGTCTGCTCGCCGCTGTCGAAGGACCCGCTGTCCGGAAATTCATCGCCGATGCTGCCGCCCTCGGCGGTATGCTTCATCACCAGCGCGTCGATCTGCTGATAGGCCCGGCGCATGACCGCCACCTTGCTGTTCACATAGAAGCGTTCCAGCAGCAGATTGTTGGCGGTCCAGATTCCGCCCAGAATCAGTACGGTCAGTCCCACGAACAGGAGCGTGGCGCGGACCCTTAACGAATGCTTCATTTTTCCGCCTCTTTCCGGCGCTACCGGTCATCGGCCTCGAATTTATAGCCCATGCCCCAGATCGTCTTGATATAATCCCCTTTGGCCCCCATCTTGCTGCGCAGCTTCTTCACGTGGGTATCAATGGTCCTGGCGTCCCCGAAATAATCATAATTCCACACGTTATTGAGAATTTTCTCCCGCGAGAGGGCCAGCCCCTGATTTTCCACAAAATACGTGAGCAGTTCGAACTCCTTGTAACTCAAATCAATCGGCTGCCCGTCGATCGTCACCTGGTGCGCGCCCTTGTCCACCCGGATCCCCCCTACCGACAGAACGTCGTCCGCGGAAGTATTGCTCCGACGAAGAATCGCTTCCACTCTGGCCACCAGAATCTTGGGACTGAAGGGTTTGGAAATGTATTCGTCCACGCCCAGATCGAACCCCTGCAGTTCGTCACGTTCCTCGCCTCTGGCGGTAAGCATGATCACCGGGACGCGGGAATTTTTGCGAATGGTCTTCAGAACTTCCCAGCCGTCCAGTTTCGGCATCATGACGTCAAGAATAATCAGCCCGATATCCTTCTGGGAAAAAAAAATATCCAAGGCCTCTTCCCCGTCGCCCGCCTCCTCGACACGGAAACCCTTTACCGTCAGGAAATCCCTGACGAGTTTTCTCATCCTTGCTTCGTCGTCCACTACCAAAATCTTTATCTGATCCATCTTCCTTGCGACCCCTTTCCCGACCGGACGCGGCTTTCGGCGTTCGTCCACATTTTAGCAAATATCCCGGCGGTTTTCTACATTTTCACAGACATTTCACATTTTCCGGCCGCGAGGACCCGTCCCCGCAAAAACGGCGCGGACAGACCGCTTGTCCCGTCTGCACCGCGCCGTTTTCCCTGTTTCGATCCGCTTTGCTCTTCTCCGTCCGGCCGTTCGCTTTGCCCCGTTTTCCCTGTTTTGACCCGCTTTGCTTTTCTCCGTCCGGCCGTTTGCTTTGTCCCGTTTTCTCCGCTTTTACATTTTCTCCGCCGGACCCGTCACCGCGATCCCCAGTTCCCGAAGCTGCGCTTCGTCCACCGGCGCGGGGGCCTCGGTCATCAGGCAGGAGGCGTCCTTCACCTTCGGAAACGCGATAACATCCCGAATATTGTCCGCGCCCACCATCAGCATGGCCAAGCGGTCGAAACCGTAGGCCAGACCGGCATGGGGCGGCACCCCGTATTTGAAAGCCTCCAGCAGGAAGCCGAACTGTTCCTGCGCGCGCTCCGGGGTAAAGCCGAGAACCTCAAACATCTTCGACTGAATGTCGCTCTGGTGGATCCGGACGGAACCGCCGCCGATTTCATTGCCGTTCAGGACGATGTCATAGGCTTTCGCGCGGACGGCGCCGGGATCGGAATCAATCAGGTGCCAGTCCTCGTCCATGGGCATCGTGAACGGGTGGTGCTTGGCCACGAAACGGCCTTCCTCCTCGGAATATTCCAGCAGCGGGAACTCCGTGACCCACAAAAACCGAAACTCATCTTTTTTCAGCAGCCCCTGCTGCCTGGCCAGTTCCAGACGCAGGGCCCCCAGCACGTTCCAGACGGTGTCCCGCCTGTCCGCGGCAAACAGAAGCAGATCGCCCGGCTTGCCGTCCATGGCCGCCGTCAGGGCCGCCATCTGCTCTTCCGTCATAAATTTGGCAAATGAGGATTTGACGCTGCCGTCCGGCTGAATCGCCGCGTAAGCCAGCCCCTTCGCCCCGTAGCCCTTGGCGAACTCCGTCAGGGCGTCGATCTTTTTGCGGGGCATGGCCCCCTGCCCCTCGGCATTGATGCCGCGGACGGTGCCGCCCTCCGCCAGGGCATTCTGAAATACGGCGAACCCGCAGTCCTTCACGACACCGGATACGTCGTGCAGTTCCATGCCGAAACGGATATCCGGCTTGTCGGAGCCGAAACGATCCATGGCTTCCCGCCACGTCATGCGCGGAATGGGCAGGGGCACGTCCACATGCAGGAGTTCCCCGAACAAACACCGCAGCAGGCGCTCATTGACATCCAGCACCTCATCGACGTCAACAAAAGACAGTTCCATGTCGATCTGGGTAAATTCCGGCTGCCGGTCGGCGCGCAGATCCTCGTCGCGGTAACAGCGGGCGATCTGGAAATACCGGTCGTAGCCGGAGCACATCAGCAGCTGCTTGAACAGCTGGGGCGACTGGGGCAGGGCGTAAAACGAGCCCGGATGGACGCGGCTGGGCACCAGGTAATCGCGGGCGCCCTCCGGCGTGCTTTTGATCAGCGTCGGGGTCTCGATTTCCAGGAACCCTTCCTCCGTCAGAAACTGTCTGGTCAGGTTCGCGATCCTGCTGCGGAACATCAGGTTCCGCTGGAGATCCGGCCGGCGCAGGTCAAGAAAACGGTATTTGAGGCGCAGTTCCTCTTTCGTGCGCGAATTTTCCTCAATGTGGAAAGGCGGCGTCTCGGATTCGGACAAAATACGCAGCGACCGGGCCCGTACCTCGATCGCGCCCGTGGCAAGGTTCTCGTTGACAGCGCCGGAACGCGGTTCTACCCGGCCGGTCACGGCGATAACGAACTCGCTCCGCAGCTTCTCCGCCTTGGCAAAATTCTCGCCGCCGCAGTCATTTTCCTCGAAAATAATCTGCAAAATCCCGCTGCGGTCCCGCAGATCCACAAAAATGATCCCGCCTTTATTCCTGCTCTTCTGCACCCAGCCCATAACGGTAACGTCCCGGCCCGCGTCGGCCAGACCCAGTTCCGCGCAGCGGTGGGAACGCTTTAATCCTGACATTGATTCCGCCATTTCGATCTGTTCTCCTTCCTCCGGTCCGCAAAACCCGTGCCTACTTCAGCGCTTCCCGGTAGAACTCCGTAAACTCCGTATATCCTTCTTTCGTCAGCTGCTCTTTCTGGAATTTTTTATTCTTATTCATCTGGGATACCAGCACACAGGCGCCGGACTTCCGCTCGTCCATGGCCTGCCTCATGATCCGCGCGAAACGCTCCCGGTCCATGCCTTTCTCCACCAGATAGACTTTTTTCGCGGCCGGTTCGCGGGATGTTTTTCCCTGCTCCGTAAGGATCGTAACGATCCGCTCAAAACCGATGGAAAATCCGCAGGCCGGCGTATCCGTGCCGGTGAAGCGGCCGATCATCTTGTCGTAGCGGCCCCCGCCCGCCACGGCGCCGCTCATGCCCTCCATCGTCACCTCGAAAATCGTCCCGGTATAGTAGGACATGCCGCGGACCAGCGCCGGATCGAAGCGCAGGCCGAAATCCGTCTCGCTGACTTTCCTGACCGTTTCCATTATATCCGCCAGCCCGTCCGTCACGGTTTTCGGCACGACCCCTTTCAAAGTCTCGCCCAGACGGCGCACGTCGTCCGCGCCGCTGCCCGCGTCCGCCAGCAGATCCATATAGCGGGTGATCGCGTCTTCGGAAAAACCGTTCTCTTTCAGTTCCGCCGCCACCCCGTCGCGGCCGATTTTGTCCATTTTATCCAGAATAATGAAAACCGTATCCAGCAAATCCTCGGGAAAACCGCTGTAAACGGCCATTCCCCGCAGGATATTGCGGTCGTTGACGCGGACTTCAAAACGGTTGTCCGGGCAGATCCTGCCTAACGCCGTGGCAGTCGCCAGAATCAGTTCGATCTCCGCCATGGAGGAAGCGTCGCCCAGAATATCGATATCGCACTGGGTAAACTGGCGGAAGCGCCCTCTCTGGGGCCTGTCCGCCCTCCACACGCTTCCCATCTGCAGCGCCTTGAACGGCGACGGAAGCTGGGCCGCGTTATTGGAATAATAGCGGGCCAGCGGAACCGTCAGATCGTAGCGCAGTCCGCTGTCCACCAGGTCGTTCTCCTGACCGGCGGCCGCCAGATCCAGCTTTTCGCCCCGCTTCAGAATCTTAAAGATCAGTTTCTCATTGTCCCCGCCCTGTTTGCTGGTCAGGTTCTCAATGTGCTCCACGCAGGGAGTCTCGATCCGCGTGAACCCGAATCCCCGGTACGTCTCCCGGATCTGTTCCGTCACGAACTCCCGCACCTGCATCTCCGCGGGCAGGATATCCCTCATGCCTGTTACCGGCTTTTTCTTCAGTGCCATCTCTCTTCTCCGTTTCTTCCGCCGCGGAAACCGCTCCTTCCGGCCGTCCGGATTCCGCTCTATCCGGCCATTTCCGGCCGTCTGAAATTCACTCTGCCGACCACTTCCGGACGTCCGGATCTCGCTCTGCCGACCACCTCCGACTGCCCGAAATTCGCTCTGCAGGCCGCTTCCGGCCAGGCGGATCGCTTCGCATTTCGAATCGATTATACTATCACAAGACTTAAATAGCAATGATTAATTCGAACTGCCTGCCGGGCCGGCTGTCTGCCCGGCCGCATGTCCGCTTGTCCGCCAAATCAGTTGTCCGCCCGGCCGGCCTGCCCCGCAAACAGCCGTTCCTTCCTTTCGATCATCTCATCCACACGCCGGATATAATGCTCAACATTCTTTACCGTCTCCGCCCGCTCAATGCGGTTCTGTCCGGGAATCACCAGTTTTGTGGTGGTCCCGGCCCCGCAGCCGATAATGGTCTGCTGTTCCTCCATAATCAGAACGTTGTAGAGACAGGCTTTTCCCGGCACCGCGTAGCCTACATTCTCGAAATTCCCCGCCATATTTTTCTGGCGGTACAAATAATAAGGGAGAAGCCCCATCCCGCGGGCATAGCGGACCGTCATGTCGATCATCTCCTGCGTATTCACGATCCTCATGTCCTTATAGACTTCCTTCATGGTATTCAGCCTGGCCGCCCGCTTGATGGCCAGCGAATGTACCGTCAGACTGTCCGGGGCCAGCGCCTTCACCTGCTCCATTGTGGCGCGAACGTCCTCCATGTCCTCTTCCGGGAGTCCCACAATCAGATCCATATTGATATTGTCAAACCCTTCCCCGCGGGCCATGGCAAACTTTTCCTTCACGTCTTCCACCGTATGGCGGCGGCCGATCAGATCCAGCGTCTCCTGTTTCATGGTCTGGGGATTGATGGAAATACGCCGGACCCCGTGCCTTTTCAGCACCCGCAGTTTGTCCCGCGTGATGCTGTCGGGCCTGCCCGCCTCCACCGTAAATTCCTTCACCCGGTCCATATCGAACAGGGCTTCCAGTTTCCCGCACAGCCTGTCCAGATCCTCAGCCGGCAGCGAAGTCGGCGTCCCGCCGCCGAAATACACGGTATCCGGCGCGCGTCCGCCCGTCAGCCGGGCCGCGTATTCCATTTCCTTAAACAGCGCTTCCAAATAAAGCCCCGTCTTTCCCTTCCACCCGTCAATCGGGTAGGAAGGAAACGAGCAGTACAGGCAGGTGGTCGGACAAAACGGGATCCCGATATACAGGCTGTACCCGCCCGCGCAGTCGATGCCGGCAAGCAGTTCGCGCTCCCTGCAGGCGATCTCTATACACAGCGCGATTTTTTCCTCGCCGGCATAATAATTCTCTTTCATGAATACGGCGATTTCTTCCGGCGGCATTCCTTCCTGCAGCTTCGTCATCACGATCTTCGTGGGACGAATACCGGTGAGCGCTCCCCACGGGAGGCGTTTGCCGGTCGCAAACATCAAAAGCACATAGAGACGGCGCTTGATCCTGTTCTTCGCTTCCGCGCGATCGTCATAGTCCAGACGGATCGGCCCTTCCATATGCGCGGCTTCCCGCGCAAGTTCCGGCGGCAAATCGCGCATCACATGAAATTCCGCCTTCCCCGCCCAAATCAGACGCAGAAAGAAGAGGCGCCGGTCATCGCTGACCAGGCCCTCCACCGTCAGGCGGACATCCGCGCGCCCCTGCTCATACACGAATCCCTCGCCGGGGTAAAATGCCATCAGCAGTTCGCGGATATCCTGTTCATATGCGTTGTCATTCAACCGTATTGCGATCATAAATGCTGACTCCTGATCCCGCGCCGTAATTCCGCGCCGGTACAAACGGCTGCCGCGTTTCCTACCGCGGCAGCAGCCGGTACACGACCGTAATATCCGCTTCTACTTCCATCTCCCCGGCCATAACCGCCATCGCCTTATCCGCTGTCTCTTCCTTGGCCTCCGACGCAAACATGTCCCGGCCAAATCCGGCGTCCGCATAGCGCCCGGCCTGGGTATCGGCATTCTCCGTCACACTGAGGATATCCGTCACCTGACAGCCGCCCGCGTGCGCCAGGGCCTCAGCCTTTTCTTTGGCCATTCCCATGGCAAGATCCAGGGCCTGCGCGTATGCTTCATCATAGGTGCTGGCATAATAGGATACGTTTTGGATCCGGTTTGCGCCCGCGCTCACCGTGCCGGCCAGCACCGCTCCCACCTGATCGATGGGAACGTCCGAAATCTCCAGGCGCGTCTCCATCTCATAACCGATGAGCACATCTCTGCCGCCCGAATAGTTATAACGGGGATTCAGCAAAAAATCCGACGTCTTCATGGAATTCTCCGCCACGCCCTGTTCCTTCAGCCAGGCGATCACCGCGTCCAGTGCCTCGCCGTTCTTCCTCTGACATTCCCCGGCTTCCCGATCCTCCGTCAGGATCTCGCAGACAATCCGCGCCATGTCCGGCGATACCTTTACCGTCTCGGAGGCGCTGACCGTCACGGTTCTCTCTTCTATAGCCGCCCCCGTCTGTGCCGCGTCCCCGTTCGGCGCGGCGGACGTCGCGTCAGTCGGCGCATTAGTCGGCGCAACGGTCGCCGCATCGGTCGGCGCGGCGGAAGCCGCATTGGCTGGCGCGTCAGATGGCGCATTGGACGACGGCGCGCAGGCCGCCAAAAGCGCCGCGGCGCACATCACAGATCCGAACATTGCAAGCGTGTGTCTCTTCAAAAATATCCCCTCCCGTCCGTGTTTTCGCATTTCCCGCCCCGGCAGCCTCTTTCACAAAAGCGCTTCCGCGGCATTCCGCATTCCTTACGTTTCCCATTCCCGCGTTCTTTACGTTTCCCTCGCGTTCCAACGTTCCCGCATTCCTCACGTCTCCCGCATTTCTTAAACGTTATTAGTATAGCATACGAATCTTATACGCGTGAAACTTTTCCCTTAAACTTTTATTACTATTCTCTGCATTCCCC
>CAZPGD010000001.1:8657-10633 GCA_964585865.1 uncultured Hungatella sp.
GGGGCGGCGCCCGGAACGTTCACAATTTATTCAAAAAACCTTTACATAATCAACATTATTTTTTCATAATTCTCCCCTATACTTTAAATCGCAAGACGCCAGAGAGATTTTTTTCATAATACTCGAGCTGATAATTACGGTTATCAGCTCTCCTCCCTTTTTATCCATTATAAATGTCCGACGCCAGGTTGTTTAAATGCCTGGCGTCGGACACTTTTGTGCATTTTCTAAAATTTTCTTCGCGTTCCTCCCTCTTTTTCGTCGTATTTTTTCTAAAAATATGATAGAATCAAAGATACCAAAGGAGGAACCGATATGCCAGGGTTTACGACTCATTATCTCATGGGAGTGAAGGCCTACAACGACCTCCCCGCCAACCAGCTGAAACATATTATTTCCAAATACCGCTGGCTTTATCAGCTGGGCCTGCAGGGGCCCGACATGTTTTTTTACAATCTGCCGACTTTGCGCCACCGTGATTACCGGAACGTAGGGTCCTACATGCACGAGCATCACGTATCCGATTTCTTCTCCAACTATTTGAAAGAAACGATCCGGATCCGCTCCCGGCAGCAGCGTGAGCAGGCGCTGGCCTATTTCAGCGGATTCGTCTGCCATTATATCGGCGATTCCATCTGTCACCCCTTCGTATATGGGCGCATCGGGTACGATGCCGGCAAGCCCGGCAAGAAGCAGCACGGCCTGCACGCGGAACTGGAAAATGAGATCGACGCGCTTCTGCTCCTGAAGTTTAAAAAGAAGAAACCGTCTGAATTCAATCAGGCGGCCACCATCTGCCTCAACGGACAGGAAATGCAGTTTATCTCCAAAATGCTCGCGAACTGCATCAACGAAACCTATTATCCGATCACTTATGAGAACAATTTCCGTGTGACGCCGTGGATGATCCACATTTCGATCCTCGCCATGCGCTTCGGCTGCAGGACGCTCGCGGACCCGTCCGGCCGCAAACGGAACGGGGTCGAATTCATGGAATCCCTGTTCGTGAAAAATCCCGTGATCGCGCCGAAACTCGTGACGGATTATGTATCCCATCCGCGGAAGAGCCTGAATCTCGATCACGAGATCTGGTGCAATCCGTGGGACAGGCGTCTGGCCTCCAACGCTTCCTTCCCGGAACTTTTTTACCGGGCGCTGGCCAAATGCAGCACGGTGTACTATCTTCTCAATACGCAGCTTGTGATTCCGCTGGCAGCCCGGGACGCCCGCGGTTCCTCGAAAAAAAACACCCCCGGCACGGAGCCGGAGGAAATCGATCTCTCGGGTATTATCACGGAACTCGGAAATTATTCCTATCACAGCGGTCTGCCGGTGTAAGACCGGGCGGACCGCCGTGCCATTACTTTTCCGCCGCCACGCTGCTTCCTTCCGCCGCGCCATGTGCGCCACTCCGGCCCCACGCCCCGGCAGCAACAGGCGGGCGCCTCGTCATTGCTTTTCCGCCGCCGCACTGCCGCTTTCCGCCGCTCCGTCACTTTCCGCCGCCGCGCTGCTTTCTTCCGCCGCACTGCTGCTTTCCGCCGCCGCGCTGCTTCCTTCCGCCGCGTCGCGGGCAACAAATTCCCTGTACTCTCCGGCCGGTATCGTGTCTTCCAGGATCCACGTGGAGGTATCCGCTTTCGTATCGTCAGGACCCACCATCACATAGATGCTGTAATCGTCCAGATAGCCGCCGAAAGAATCCTCGGAAGGCGGCGCGTAATCGCCATTCTGCTCACTGATCAGATACGCGAATGTTTTCACTACCTCCATGGCAAATTCCGACGCTTTCTTCCCTGATATCTCCCGGTTCAGAAGCAGGAAAAAGCGCACTTCATGTTCGTCCTGGTACACGGCCCAGTTCACGGTATCCACAAAAGGATATTGATCCTCATCCTCAAACGTATTGTCCATATCCTCAATAATCTGATCCCATACGAGGCCGTCCTCGGAAACAGGCGGCAGATCCTCCGGCG
>CAZPGD010000001.1:10643-26276 GCA_964585865.1 uncultured Hungatella sp.
GGATCAATGATCGTGCTTTCCGTGCAGCCGGTTAATAATATGCAGAAACTCACGAAAAGCGGTACGATAAAACGGCTCCCGCGTTTCAAAATTTTTTTCATAAAATACAATTCCTCCTTCTCATGCTGTGGGCATTATACCCCAAACATACCCGTTTTTATAGGGGATTTTGAAAAATGTCAGAAAATCTTTATATTTTCCGGCTTGCAATTTTCTTATCACCATGCTATCATGTTCAATATTCGCTGATTTTTATTTGATTTTGAACAAAGAGGTGCGTTATGGACAAAAAAATGAACTCAAAAAAAGACTCTTCCCTTCGCGGACAACTGGACTGGGTCATCAGCGTGATCCCGTTTCTCTGCATTCTGGGACTCTGCCTGGTCTTTGTAATCGCGCCGGCGCGGTCCGGAGAAACGCTGGCGGGGATCCGCTCGTTTCTGGGAGACGATTTCGGAAGTTATTATCTGATTATCGGACTGGGAATGTTTTTGTGCTCCCTCTATATCGCGTTTTCCAAATACGGGAATATCCGTCTGGGGAAGCGGGAAAAGCCGCAGTATAATTCCTTTCAATGGGGAGCCATGATGTTCACCGCGGGACTGGCGGCGGATATCCTCTTCTACTCCCTCTGCGAATGGATCCTGTACGCGGGCGAACCCCGGATCACGGATATGGGAAGCGTCCAGGACTGGGCCTCAACCTATCCTCTGTTCCATTGGGGCCCCATTCCCTGGAGTTTCTATATGGTACTGGCGGCCGCTTTCGGGTTCATGATCCACGTCCGCAGGCGTTCCAGACAGAAATACTCGGAAGCCTGCCGCCCTCTTCTCGGCAAATGGACGGACGGCGCGGCCGGAAAGATCATCGACCTGATTGCCGTGTTCGCGCTGCTGGCCGGAACCGCCACAACCTTCTCCCTGGCCACGCCCCTGCTGGCCATGGCTCTGAGTACCGTGTTCCATATCCGGCAGTCGAATCTGTTTACGATCCTGATCCTGGCCGCCATCTGCCTGGTCTATACCTTTACGGTCTATTTCGGCATGAAAGGCGTCTCCCGTCTGGCCGCTTCCTGCACCTACCTGTTTTTCGGACTGCTGCTCTATGTGCTCATCGGCGGGGGACAGGCTCGCTACATCATTGAGACCGGCATCACCTCCATCGGCAACCTGGCGCAGAATTTCCTTTCCCTCTCCACCTGGACCGACGCCCTGCGGACCACTTCTTTCCCCCAGAACTGGACCATCTTCTACTGGGCCTACTGGATGGTATGGTGCGTGGCGACGCCGTTTTTCATCGGATCCATCAGCGGGGGGCGCACCATCCGCCAGACGATCCTCGGCGGATACTTCTGGGGGCTGGCGGGAACTTTCACTTCCTTCATTATTCTGGGAAATTACGGTCTCCACATGCAAGTGACCGGGCAGCTGGACCTGGTCGGCCTCTACGCGGCCACCGGCGATCTGTACCGGATCATTATCACCATCTTACAGACGCTCCCGTGGGCCAAAGCGGGCCTGCTCCTCCTCGCCGTCACAATGATCGCCTTCTACGCCACGTCGTTCGATTCCATCACCATGGTGGCGGCGTCCTATTCCTACAAAACCCTGCCGGCCGGGACGGAGCCGCACCGCAGCATCCGGCTCTTCTGGGCGATTTTGCTGATCCTCTTTCCGATTGCCCTGATCTTCTCGGAGAATTCCATGGCCAATCTTCAGTCCGTCTCCGTCATCGCCGCCTTCCCGGTCGGCATCATCATGCTGCTGATCGTGGGGAGTTTTTTCAAGGACGCGAACGCGTATCTGAAGGAAAGCGAGGGAAAATCATAACAGGCGGAGACGTCCGAACCTGCCGTTACCGCAGGCTTGCGAGCGCCGCCTCCTGCGCCCCGATCACACGGTCGCACCAGGCGTCGAACTCCGGATCCGGCCGCTGGCACTCGGGATGCGAGAGTACATACGCAACCGCTTCCCGCACCCCCTGATCGAAACGGATACGGGGCGTAAAACCCGGAACCAGCCGCTTCAGCTTCCGGTTGCGGAATACGACGCTGTGCGCTTTATCCCCCAGAAGGCCATCCCCCATCCCGGGAAACGGTTCGGCGGCCGCCAGAAAAGACGAGGCCACATAATACGGCTTCAGCGTCACCCCCAAAGCATGGGCCGTCGTCCGGTAAATCTGGTTCCACGTCAGTGTTTCGTCGCCGGTAATCTGAACTGTCTCGCCGATGGCATGAATATTGCCCATCAGACCGACGAATGCCTCGGCAAAATCGCGGCTGTGGGTCAGGGTCCACAGGGATGTCCCGTCGCCGTGGATGATAACCGGACGGCCTTCCAGCATCCGTTTCAGCACCTGGAAACTGCCGTTTTTGCCGTGGAGCCCTACCGGAACGCTGCGTTCGCAGTACGTGTGGCTGGGCCGCACGATGGTGACGGGAAACCCTTCTTCCCGGTACAGCTTCATCAGATACTCTTCCCCGGCGATCTTTTTGCGGGAGTATTCCCAATAGGGATTGGCGAGGGGCGTTCCCTCGTCAATCCGATAATCCGGCAGCGGCTTGCAGTAGGCGGAGGCGGAACTGATGTAAATAAACTGCCCGGTTTTTCCCCGGAACAACCGGTAGTCCCGTTCCAGATGGTCGGGACTGAAAGCGATAAAATCCGCCACCACATCGAAAGTCAGTCCCCGCAGCAGCTCCGCCGCCCGCTCTTCCCGGTTAATGTCCGTCAAAAGGCAATGGGCCCCCTCCGGAAGTTCGCGGTTGCGGCTGCCGCGGTTGATGAGCCACAGTTCATGGCCTTCCTCTAAGAGTTTTCCGGATATGGCGGTACTGATGGTGCCGGTACCGCCGATGAACAAAACTTTCATTGCACAGATTAATAATTCTCCTTTTTCACTTCAAAGAAACTTTGCGGATGCGCACAGACAGGGCAGACCTCCGGCGCCTTCACGCCGACGACAATGTGGCCGCAGTTCCGGCACTCCCATACCTGGACGCCGCTCTTTTCAAATACCTGCTTCGTCTCCACATTGTGAAGCAGGGCGCGATAGCGCTCCTCATGCGCTTTTTCGATAGCGGCTACACCGCGGAACCTGGCCGCCAGTTCCGGAAATCCTTCCTCGTCCGCCTCTTTCGCCATACGGGCGTACATATCGGTCCACTCGAAATTCTCCCCCTCCGCCGCGTGAAGCAGATTCTCGGCGGTATCGCCCAACTCACCCAGTTCCTTGAACCACAGCTTGGCGTGTTCCTTTTCGTTATCCGCCGTTTTTAAAAACAGTTCCGCGATCTGCTCATAGCCGCCTTTCTTGGCCACGGACGCGAAATACGTGTACTTGTTCCGCGCCTGGGACTCGCCGGCAAACGCCTCCCAAAGGTTCTTCTCCGTTTTTGTGCCTGCGTACTTTGACATGTGTGTTCTCCTCCTTAACATGTGCGTAAACGGTCTGCATCGTGCTTCCGTTTTCCATTATACAGCCCGCGGAAGTTTTTGTCACCCGTTTTATTTTTTGTCCGGTTTGCTTCTATCCTTTTCTCCGAAAATGAACTCCAAAAGCATCCGGTATTCCATATAAAACGGATACTCCCGGAAATGACCGAAAGATTCATACACGCCGCGATAGTACCATTCGTGCATCCGTTTGTCCTTCTGATTGAATTTCTCCCAGATTGCGTCGCCGCAGGCCAGATAATCCATGGCAACGCTGCGCAGATTGCTCAGTTTGTCGCCAAACGCGATCAGCCGCTCATCATACGGGGCCGTGCGCAGATAATCGATGGTATGCCGCTTGCGTTCCAGCCACGTCCTGCTCTTGTCCTCGCTCTCGGTCCGAACAAGATCGGCCACTCTCTTTCCGAAAATCTCCGCAAGTTCTTCATAACGGACGCCCGCGTCTTCGATTACGTCATGGAGATATGCCGCCGCGATCACTTCCGGATCTTTCGTCATAACCGCCACGATAGCGGCCACCTCTTTCGGGTGAACGATATAAGGCGTATGACTTCCTTTCCGAAAAACGCCTTCGTGCGCCTTTGCTGCGAAGTCCGCGGCTTCTTGAATCATGGACTGCCTCTCTTTCGGTAGGTAGGGATCGGTTTGCAGTCCTATCATAGCATAAGTATCAGAAATTTAGAAGATAAACTTGTAAGAAACGGATTTTTCTGGTATGCTAGGAAAAGCGACAACAGACACTGGAGGAATTTTTATGCAGCCAAACGCGCGCCGACGCCCCGCCCCCCAATATAAGGAACCGTTTTTCAACCGGGACCGGGTGCAGTTCTTACTGTTTTATATCCTGCCGTTTATCGTGATAAACCTGATCATATTCTTTGTCGTTACCGCCAAACCCGGCTATCAGATCGATATCGGGGAAACAAAGGATTACCGGACCACGGATGTAACCTTTACCATCACCTCCCATATGCCGCTGAAAAACGTGACCATTTCTCTGGACGGCGATCCTCTGGACCTGACAAAGGCCGGAAAGCGCAGCTATATTTCCACCGTTACCCACAACGGCGTCCTGGAAGTTCATATGGAGAATTTCAACGGCATGTCGATCACCGGCTATGAAGTTGTGGATATCCTGGACAATGAACTCCCGGATGTCACGTCCTACAACGTCGCCGACAACCGGATTACTCTGTGGCTAAACGATACGCAGTCCGGCATTGACTATGAGAATCTGAGCGCCGTTACCGGAGACGGCCGGACGATCCAACCGGTATCGGTAGACCGAAGCGCGGGAACCGCCGTCTTCGATATCGACGCCACGGGTCTTACCGTCACCATCCGCGATATGAGCGGCAATGAGTACCAGCCGTCCTTCTCCGTCACGGAGATCGTACAGGACGCCGACAATACATCCACTCTGCCTGCCCAGTAAGCCGGCGCGGGGAACGGCCGCGGGAGTGCACTGTCACTCCCGCTGTTTTTTTCGGCGCTTTCTCCGTTTCCGCAATATAAACAGGAAGGGGAAAAGCAGAAAGCCCAGCCCCATGATCACTTTTGTCACGGTCTGCAGATTGCGGATCCAGGCCCAAAATCCCGTTTCCGGCGGCCGCGCCGCGGCTTCTTCGGCGGGCGGCGGAACCGCCTGAACGGCAGGCTCTTCCGCCGTTTCGGGAACCTTTCGGGTCTCCCGCGGAACCGCTCTGACATAGAGCGCCTGATACGCCATGCCCTCCTCGGACGGAATCACAACCTCGCCTTCATAAACCGCCCTCACATCGGCCGTCTTTTTCCGGCCGGACGCCAGGGCGCGGCGGTATATCCTGCCGTCCTCGCCGGTTCCCGGTTCTTCCGTCCATTCCACGTGATCAATCCGGTAGTACGCGGGGTCCGCGCCGATCAGACCGAGCAGTTCTTCCTCATACCCCTCGAATGGCTGTTCCTCTTTTACCGGAATCTCCGTGCCGCCCAGCAGGAACCTGCCGGTATCATAGTCCAGGACCGTGACCGGAAATACGAATCCGTCGCTCCACCGCCATTCCGAATACGTGCTGTCCGTCAGCGGAAGCGTCGCCGTCGTCTGTCTGCCGGTCTCTTCATCGGTAACGTAGAAATCCGCCTGTTCCGGGATCTTCATCGCCTGTTCGACCTCTTTGTAAATTACGGATTTCCTGACGTACCGTCTGATTTCCGGCATCGTGGCCGTAATAAGCTGCCAGGAGCGCAGCCGGTATTCCTCTCCTTCCCACAGATAGGTTTCCGCCGGTGGCCTGGAATTCCCCTGTTCCTTAAATACGCCGCTCGTCACCGTAATCGCGGCCTCCTCCGGCCGTTCCGTCTCCTCTCTGACCACCCGGACCCCTTCTGCCCACGGCCCGTCCACAGCTTCCTCATCCTCCGCCGCTTCATCCCCTGCCGCTTCCGGCGTACCCGCCGGCGCATTCTCTTCCGCAGCACGCAGCCCATCCGCGGCAACTCCGTCCACCGCCGCTTCCGGCGTACCCGCCGGCGGATCCTCTTCCGCAGCACGCAGCCCATCCGCGGCAACTCCGTCCACCGCCGCTTCCGGTGTACCCGCCGGCACATTCTCTTCCTCCGCAAACGCCCCGGCCGCGGCCGCCCGCGACACATACGTAAAATTGACCGCCATAAAGCAAAGCGCGGCCGCCAGTACCATTCCCCGCGGCACAGTATCCATCCCGTTACCTCCTCCCCGCTATCTTCTCCCCGTCATATCTTCTCCGCTATCTCCTCTCTGCCATCTTTTCCCCCTATCTTCTCCCTGCTGTCTCCTCCCCGTAATCTCTCCGCCGCTATCTTCTCCCTTCCATATCTCCTCTGCGTTCTATCCCCTTCTCCGCTTCCTCCTGCTGCTTTCCGGACATTTTTCAATCTGCTTTCCCGGAATTTCCCGGCCCTCCCCGGCATTCCCCGGTCTCCTCCGGCGTTTCCCCGCCGAAATCCCCGCCAGACCGATGAATCCGGCAAGCAAGGAAACCGCCAGCCAGAGCGCGGCCAGAACTATTTTCCCGGCATTCGCGTCTCCCGTCTCGGGCACGAAACAGGGGAACCCAGGGCGCGGCGCACCCGGCCCAAACAGAATGCCGCCCTCTCCCAACAGAAACGGAGCATACTCCGCCAGCACGGTCCCTACCCTTCCCGGCTCCCCGGGTTTCACCGGTTTCGGTTCCCGCGGGGTCCCCGGATTCCGCTCCGGCAGGCGGCTGTCCTTCAGAACGATCGGCCCGGTGACGCCGTCTTCCGATACGGTGAAGCGAATATCTTCCGCGCACAGGTATCCGGGCGGCGCGGACCGCTCATGCAGCACATAAGTCTCCCCCGCTTTCAGCTTTCCGATAATCTCATGCGGCTCTTTTTCCGAGATCCACTCCTCGATCAGGTTCCCGTCCGCGTCCAGTATCTGCAAATGCGCGCCGGGCAGTTCGTTCCCGCCGGTGATATCCGTTTTCGTTACCGTTACGCGTGTCTGAACATCGTCCATCACCACCGTTTCCATGGCCCCTTCCGCTCCCGCCGTGAAAAAAATGTCGGCAGCGCGGGCATAACCGTCCGGGGACCGTACTTCCCGCAGGATATACGTATCCCCCGGCACGAGCCGCGTCTCCGCCATATGGGGGCCGGTCCCCGAAATCCATTCCTCCAGCAGGCTTTCGTCGCTCCCTAAAAGCTGCAGGCAGGCTCCGGGCAGTTCCTCATTTTTCACCGCGTCCCTTTTGCTGAACCATACTTCCCGGCGGAGATCGTACCCCGCGATTCCGTGAATGGTCCCGTCCTTCCCTATACGAAAGGCGAATCGCGGCGCTTCCCTTTCGCTTCCGTCGCCGTAAAAAGTCGTTTCCCGGAGAATATATTTCTTTCCCGGAAGGAACAGATCCCCTTCCGGTTCTTCTATTCTGACCGTCTGTTCCATATGATCCGCATCCGGATAATACGACGCCAGTTCCGCCCCTTCCCATTCGCACAGGCGGAGCCGCACACGCTCCGCGGCCCTGTCCTCTATCCGGACATTGGGGGACAGCCGGAGCCTCCTGATCCATTTCCCGGTGACTTCCTCCGATCCGTCGCTGTAAACGGTTGTCTCCGTTATCGTATAAACTTCGCTGTCGCGAATGCCGTCTTCCGCCGTCAGGTTCCGTCCGTTTCCGGCGGCGGTCCAGGCGGCCGCCTGCTTTCCGTCCTGATCGGCAACCGACATCTCCGTTCTGACCGCGAAACGTCCCCGGATCACGGCACACGCCGGATCCCGTACGGTGACGGCCGCCAGATTATCGCTGATACAGGCGATCCGTCTCCCGTCCTCTGACAGGGTAAACAGAATCGGCTTCATTTCCTGATATCCCGACGGCGCTTTCGTTTCCGTCAAAATATAGGTTTGCCCCGCCGTCAGCCCTTCCAGCACATGATCGGGATTGTCCGCCGAAGTGACCCATGTGTCTTCCGGGAAATCCCGGTCGTACGTAAAGGTTCCGTCCGCGCCGGTTCCCAGAATCTTATAGACCGCCATCTCCGCGCCTTCCACGAACATTTCCCCGGTCTGTTTTCCAAAGACCGCCATTTCTTCCTTGCGGATCGTGATCCGCGTCCTGTCATTTCGAAATTGTTCCCGGAAACAGGCCGCCTCACCCCAGGCATAGGAAACACCGCCGCGGTCCGGGGCAAACTCAAAGGATACCACCTTCGGATCCGCCGCGTATCCTTTCGGCGGAACCGCTTCCCGCAGCCGGTAACAGTAAGGCACGATTGTTCCGTCCTCCCGGACTTCCCCCACCGGCAATCCCGATAATCCCGCCGTCCCTCCCGTACCGCTGAACCGCCGCTTGAGAACGGGATTCTCAAAATCCGGCTGCCGGTAGGCCGCCACCTCGAAAACCGCTCCCTCAAGCGGTCTATTCTCCATATCCGTTTTTCTCACTTCCACCGCGCCCTCCGCCGGGCGGTCCGACACGCGCGTCACCCGTATCTGATCTTCCATATGATAATCAATCAGCCGCGGCGGAAATGTCGTGTAATAATCCGGACTTTCCAGCTCAACCAGCCAGTAGCGGCCTTCCGGGAGCCGCCGCAGCGTGTGCGGCCTTTTATCGCCGATCCCATAGCCGGGCGGGATCCTGTGATTGATCTGATCCGCCTCCGTATAAGTTCCGTCCTCTCCGCTGACCCACCGTGCCGCCAGGTGCGCTTCATCCGCGATCCATTCTCCCCGATCACCGGCCCTGTAAAGAGCCAGAACCGCGCCCGCCAGTTCCTGCTGCCTGCCCTGCCCGCCCACGGAAACGGATTTTGAAATGATCAGCTTCCCTTCCTCATTTTCCACCTGGTACCTCTGAATGTCCCTTCTGTCCTCCGGTACGATCAGAAGCGGCTCCGCTTTCGCCATGCCGGCCGGCGGCTCCGTTTCCGCCAGTACAAAAGCCATGCCAACCGGAAGATAATCGAACCGTCTCATGCCCTCCGTCGTCAGATAGGACGCGGCTCTTTCCCGGAATCCGGACAGTTCATGGTAATCAAACCGGTACTCATACGTAAAGGACAGGCCCGCGCGGGTTTCCTTCTGTTCATACGCCGTAATCAGGATCGTCTTCCCATCGCCGGTCCGGAACTCCAGAACGGCCGTTGTCGGAAACGCCGTTTTATTGCCGCCGGCCGCGGAAGCGTCAATCTGCGCGTGGGACACGTATTCCGCCTTCTGTTCGGCTCCCTCATAGTTCCAGGAAACCTGCCGCAGTTCCGTTCCGTACAGTCCGTACAATTCTTCAAAACTCTCCCGGAACCCGTCGTAACGTCTGCAGTCATCCGTAACAAACGTATCCAGCGGTTTTCCGGGATCGTATGCCGGACTGCCCGCCTCATCATAAAGGACGGCTCCTTTCTCATCGGTCAGCGCTTCATAAAGCCGGAATTCCGCGCCGGACACCGGATACTTCTTTCCCCCTTCCGTCCCGTATTTTTCGATCTCCACTTTCGTGTGATCATTATAAAGGAATACATTCTGGACCTGGCCGGTCTGATCGATCGTTACTTCCTTCGCGGGAGCCCGCACATACCCTTCCGGCGTTTCCGTTTCTTCCAGAAGATATTCGCCGGCCGGCAGTCTTTCCAGATACAGGGGACTGTCGCCGGTGATCCAGGTAAGCACGGGCGCTCCTTTCGTTTTCAAACGGGAGGACGGAGACGCAGGGGTACGAACCCGCTCCGCTTCATAGAGCGCCAGGCGGGCGCCGGGGATCTGCCGCTGCCCGTATGACCCCTTCCCTTCCGTTACCGGACCGGCCGCCTGCGGTTCCCCGTTCCTGTCCCTTTTTTGCATATAAAGGACCCGGCAGGTATAATCTTCCGTTCCGTCTACCTTGCTGAATACAACCTTCGTGGGTACATCCGTCACCGGTACCTGCCGCACCGTAGCTGTTTCCTCCACGATCACCCCGGCGGGCAGACATTTCAAATACCCTTCCGGAGCCTGAAGTTCTTCCATTATATAGGTACCGGCCGGAACCCGGCTTAAAAGATCCGCCTGCCCTTCCGTAAGCCGGTCGTCAAACGGATCATCCGGGAAACGGTCGCCGGTCAGCCAGGTATTTTCCATCAGATACGCCTCTCCGCGGCGATGGGAAATTCCGCCGGAACCGGTGTGAACGGCCTCTTTTCCGCGAATGATATAGGCGGCCCGGTCATATGCCTCCAGAAGACCCGCCTCCCGGCGGCGCGCAAAACTGCCGCTGCGGTCGTAAAGAACCGTGTCCCTTTCATACGCCTCATTGCTTTTGGGGTAATACACCGGCAGACCGTGTTTGTCACAAACCGGTTCCACGATCTTCTCAAAAGTTCCGTTATTGCCGGTGCGAAGGATTTCCCCTTCCATATTCTGCCCGTACCGGTTCTTCCGCAGCGTGAAAAGGTTGTGACTTTCCTCTCCCCTTTCGGAACGCCATGTCCCGGTCAGGGAACCGTCCCCGCCAACGGCCGCGATCCGGTAAGTCGGAATCTTTTCCCTGGCCAGAACCCCGCCCGCGCCGTCTCCGGTGACGTGAACCGGCCATACCAGAACATGAAACGGCTGTTTGCCCGGCTCTGTCCCGGCGCCGCGCGCAATCGTATAGGCCATTCCCGTACCGGGATCTACCAGACTGTCACGGTTCCCCTCGGGATCCAAATGGTACAGCGTCACTCCTTCCTTCCAGTATATCTCTCCCGTCTGCTTCCTGGCGGGGCCCGCAAATTCCCCTTCCAGTACCTTTTCCGCCGGATTATAGGAAACCCGCGCCAGATCCCCTCCTTCCAGTTCAAAAACCGCGGCCCCGTTCCGGAACGCAAAAACGGAATGTCCTCCTGCTGCCTTTTCCGCCAACATCCGGTCTTCCTCCGTCTGCGCAATGTCGATCCGCTCCCCGTTCCTTCCATAGGCGTACCGTACCGGCCTGTTTCCCGTCTGTTCCGTCCGAAATACGTCCAGATTTCCCAAATCATAAAACAGGATATCCGTATCCGGCCGCTCCGCGAATTCCCCGCTCCAGACCGGTCCGTTCCCGGTCCGTGTCCGCGTAAATTCCACACGGTTCCCGGCCCATCCCTCCTTCACATACATCCGGGATACATTGCCCGCGCGGTTCCTCTCGACAACCAGTCCCTCGTACGACTGATCCTGCGTATCGCCGGACGGCATGATTTCCAAACCCTCGTACAGCGTCATGAGCGCTCCCTTTATATAGGGATTTCCGCCCTCCTCTGTTTCTCCTTCCTCTGTTTCTCCTTCCGCTGTTTCTCCTTCCGTGCCTTCTCTTCCGCAGACCGCGTATCCGTATCCGGAAAACAGCCCGCCATGGTAAATGATGGCGATCTCCTCTCCGGCGTCCTGTCTGGCCTTCAGATACTCCAGCGTTCCTTTCTTCCAGGCATAACCCATATAGACGCCGTTCTTCCACGCGTATTCATAATCCGGCCGGCCGCCGATCTGCGCCAGGCTTCCGTCGATCCGCCCGCTTATCTTATAAACGGTCCCGGCAGGAAGCGTTTCTGTTTTTTTCTCCGCCATCAGGCGTATCGGCTCATTTTCCACGTAAATCCGGGCAATATCCGCATGTTCCGGCAAATCGCCCGTCCCGGACGGCAGGCCATTCACATTCGACGGCAGACCGTTCGCATCCGGCGGCAGGCCGTTCGCATCCGGCGGCAGGCCATTCGCATCTGACGGCAGACCGTTCGCATCCGGCGGCAGGCCATTCGCATCCGGCGGCAGGCCGTTCGCATCCGGCGACAGGCCGTTCGCATCTGACGGCAAACCGTTCGCATCCGGCGGCAGACCGTTCGCATCCGGCGGCAGGCCGTTCGTCCCGGATGAAGAGCCGCCTGTATCCGGCGGCCAGCCATCCGCGGCGGACCAGGGTCCTTCCGGGACATCCTCATAAACCGCTGCCGTTACCGGGCAGTCCTTTCTCCCTTCCTGATAATACCGGACGGCATCGCTGTAAATCTCTATCGCAACCGGGCGGCTCCTGACGTACCCCGCCGGGGCCTTCACTTCCGCCAGCACATAGACGCCGGCCGGCAAAGGCTGCGGCGTGCGCAGATAGCCGACATTCTGTTCTCCGTATGTTTTTATGTCCGGTTCTTCCCGCACCGGCATCCATCCGTCCCTCGCGGTTGTGTACGAATGGAATTCCCCCGTTCTCACTCCGTACTCATCCGTCTGGACAATCCGGTCCGCTTCGCTGCAGACCGGTGTTCCGGCCGGCACGATCCCGGAATACAGTCTGCCCGGGTTCTTCACGACCCGCCAATCTCCCGCGCCGCCGTTTTTGAATCCCGTTCCCCTTTCGCGCTTCACGGGCCGTATGTCCGACGCCCCCATGCTTTCCAGAAACAGTCTGCTTCCGGAGATCCGGGTATCCTCTTCATAAAACCGCGCGCGGCCGTCGCTGCCCGGCGACTCATCGCATTGGCCTTTATAAATATTAAACACGGCATCGTCATGAAGCAGATTCTCATGTGTTTCGGAATCCAGCTTTTCGATCCGCAGCCGGACTTCATAAGGAATATTCCGGAAACGCACACGCGCGCTCGATCTATCGGAATCCGCCGCCGGGCTCCGCGGAACCAGCGCCGCGCTGTAAAACCCCTCACGCGCGGTCAAAACTCCGGTCATGCCCGCCGTCCGCCCGCGGTATTCCGGTTCATCCGCCGAATCGCCGTCCCCTGCTTCTTCCGATACGGAACTGTAATGATAGATCCCCGCGATGTCTTTTCGTCCGTTCATTCCTTCCGACAGATAATAGGGAACCTCCCGCTCCGTCTGATCATCCTTGACATTATAATAATTCGGATACGGTTTCCAGGGATCCTGCGTCAGCGCAAAATAATCCCCCGCTCCCGGCTCGCCGAGATTGACTTTCCGGCCATGCCTTATCCGCCCCGGCTCCATGCCGTATTTATAAATCTGGAAGTCTCCGCTGTGATTATGCGCCCGGATCACATCGGATTCCTCACAAAAACGGATCAAAAAACGTTCCGTTTGCTCATCCGGCGAGAGCGCGGCATCATACCGGTAACGACTGTCAAGAATATCCTTTTCCCCGCCTGTTTCCGCGTCTTCCTCATACACGGACGGTATAACGATCTCCCTCGGCGAATCGATCCGGTAATGGCGGTTCCGATAATCCCCGTTCCGCGCGTACCGGGGCTGCTGCTCCGCAATCACGTAAACCCCGTAAGGCAGACTTTTCGAAATACCAAAACAGGCCGTACCGGACTCTTCATCGGCACTCAGCGTACTGCTGTCATGATCGCTTCCTCCGCCCTCATCCGGATCCCATTTTATCGCGTAAATCTCATCCAGATCATACAGAAAAAACGGTTTCAAATAGTTTTCCGCCTTAATAAGCGCCTGTCTCAGCGCGCGGTCATAAAACTGATCGCCGTACCGGCTCGGTTCATTCTCCCCGGCCGTAAGATTTTCCGCTTCCCCATCCAGGTACCAGTCTATGGCAAACTGCCTGACCATATCCGAAAATCCGGCGTTTTCCTCCGCTTCCTCCCCGTGGTTCTCTCCTTTTCCCGGCGGGCGGCAAGACGTATATTCCGGCTCCGCGTCGTCCCATTTATCCCGGTTCGCGACCGCGATGGCGTCGAAAAACTTTTCGTAATTGAGCGTTTTCACGGTTCGCGTCCCGCCGCCGTCCTTCACGATCCGTTCCGTCGTCTCCAGTACGGCGGTATATCCTTTCCCGGCTTCCGGCCCTTCCCCCGTTCCGTACAGTCTTTCATTGGCCGCGGCCGATCGGAACGGATCTTTATACAATGTCTCAGTCGTTCTCCGGACCTTTGTAAAAATATCCGGCGCCAGTCCCGGGAAGGCGCTGTTCGCCGCCAAAATATCAATCTCGCGGCCGCGGCGGTCCAGCCAGACAATCTGCCCGTCCTCCTGCCGGTACAGCCGCCGCAGATTGCTTTTTAAATATGCCTTGAAACGAAAATTCGGCAGTTTTTCCTCCTCTTCCTCTTCGGTGTCCGCCTCTCCCGCCTCTTCCCTCTTTTCCGTCTCTTTCCGTTCCGAAATATACTTGATCACCTTTACCGGCTGGCGTATGATCCGTTCCCGCACCGGAACCGGCGCTGCCCTCGTCCCTCGTCCCGGCGTACCTTCCCCGTCCTGAAACGACGAAATCTGGCCGGGATAGACAAGACGCGCCTCTCCGATATACTCCGCCCGGTCCGTTTCTCCGGCCGTCGCGCGGGCGCTGACGCCCACTCCCGCCATATCCGTCAGATAATCGCTGAACAGCATTTCCTTTCCTTCTATTTCTATGACAGTCTGCCGCGTAACGACACGGAATGTCTCTGTCACCGGCCCCGGATTTTGATCCCAGTCAATCGTATTCTTCACATGGATGCGATAGCTGCCGGAATCCGGATCGTAAACGGCATCCAGCGGATCCAGTTCATATTCGCTTTCTGTTTCAATGAGGGTCTCAAAAGCCCGGGGTTCTGTCCCCGGCATCCGGGTACCGGCCGCTGCCGGACGGCGCCTCGTAATCTCCCGCATACGCGACCGATAGAAAGATGTCCCTTCCGGGAATCCGCTGGCCGAAATATCAAATCCGTTTACCGTCTGCTCAAAGGTGACTTCGAATTCCAGCCAGGAACCGTCATGCATGTCAATGGGATGCGTCAGCGCGCCTGTCACGTCCGCCCGGCCCGCCGTTTGCGTTCCCTCATCCGGAACCGTCAGTTCGTACCCTTCGGAGCGGGCAATCTCCCGGATCCGGTACCTGCCCATGAGCAGCGGATGTCCCGTCCAGCGCCCGTCCAGGCTGGCCGCCTGCCTGGAAGTATCGCTTTCCTCCGTATAGGCCAGAAAGGAAGCGTCGCCGTTTTTATCCGTCGCGGCAACCGCCGTAAGTTCTCCTTTTCGGTAGACAGGCCCGGTCTTCCCGTCCGGATGGAGAATGTCTTCCGCGGCAAACAGGCCGTAAACGGCCCCTTCCAGCGTCGCGTCTCCCTGCGTGTCGCCATAACTGTCATATATCCCCGATCCGCCCTGACTCAGTTCCATATCACGCTTATTGAAATGGAGCTCCCCCTCCGTCCGTCTGTCCTCTATCCGGAAACAGAAGGACACGGTTCCGCTGTCGCCCGACGGCTGTATCCCGGGAACATCATCCGGTTCCGCTTCCGGAAGGGAAATATTCGCCGCGGATCCGGCGTCCGCCGCAAGCGGACGGTTTTCCAAGGACGACCCGCGATTTTGCTCCGCAGGGTCCAAAACCGCGGGAGTCGCGGCTGGCTTTCTCTCGTCCCGCAACACTGTATGTCCACGCTTTCCGACCGCCTCCGACGGCGTAGCCGGAACGTCCTTATCCGCCCCGGTCTCCGACTTGACCGGAACATCTTCATCCGCTCCGATCCCCGGTTTGACCGGAACTTCCTCATCTGCCTCGGTCTCCGGTTCAAACGGAACATCTTCATCCGCCCCAGTCCCCGGTTTGACCGGAATGCTCTCATTCGTCTCGGTCTCCGGTTTAACCGGGACGTCCTCATCCGTCTCGATTCCCGGTTTGACCGGAACATCCTCATCTGCCTCGGTCTCCGGTTCAAACGGAACATCTTCACCCGCCCCAGTCCCCGGTTCGACCGGAACTTTCTCTTTCGTCTCGGTCTCCGGATT
>CAZPGD010000002.1:0-2004 GCA_964585865.1 uncultured Hungatella sp.
CCCCTCAGGCTGCGCCGTCAACGGCAACTGCATCGTCTGCGACCAGACGGCGGCCGAGGACGAGACATATTATCCCGCCTACCTGCAGCGTCTGGAAGCCGCTTTCAAACTCCGGCGGGGACAGCAGGTTGTTGACGATTATTACCAGGCCACCGCCATTTTCGCGGGGTACTATAAGCCTTACCTGCTGGCGGCGGAAGTATTTTTCTATCATAATCAGTACGAGGACGCGAAAGGGGTCCTGCAGAGGGCGCGTGACAACGGGGTCGCTTTTACCCCCGAAATGAAGCTTTACGAGGCGAAAATCCTGCGGAACCTGGCCCAGAGCCGCGAGGAGCGCCGGAAGCCTTTCGCCATTCTTGACGAACTCGAACAGCTTATCAAAGAACACGCCGGGGAAGCCCCGGACGGCGGCCCTTCCGGCAGCGAAACGGGCGGCGGCCCCTCTTCCGGGAGTGAAGAGGATGGCGGCGAAGCGGACGACGGCGGTTTCGATCTGGAAGATCCTTCCGAAGTGGAGTTCGAGCGCGGGCTCCTCGCCTGGGACAACGGCGATTGCGGCACGGCCATCCGGCACTTGAACGCGGCCATCAAGCAGAACCCGAACCGTCTCTGGTACCGCCTGATCCGCGGCCACATCAACATGGACAAGGGCAGGTACAAGCGGGCCCTGGACGATTACGCGGCCGCCGAGGCGGAATTTTCCGACGAGCCTTCCCTTTATTACAGCCGGGCGGAGTGCTACGAGGCCCTTGACATGAAGGAACCGGAGCGGGAAAATCTGGAAAAAGCGTTCGCGCTCGACGACTCGTACCGCGACGTATGCTGGAAGCTGTCTAACTATTACAAGGAGCGCTACGCGTCCCGGTACGACCCGTCGGATCTTATGAAAGCCGAGGAGTACTTAAACCGCCAGCTTGCGATACAGGAAAACTGCTATTATCTGGTCGAGCGCGGCCGTCTCTACATGACGTCCTTCGATCTGGACCTGGCCATTGCCGACTTTCAGAAAGCGCTCGAATACACGCCCGACGACTGGGCCGCCTACAACAATCTTGGCTGCTGCTACCAGTACCTGGGACAGTTCGACAAGGCGATTGAGTGTCTGCAAAAGGCCGTGGAATGCCTTGGGAAGGAGAAGAACGTCCTTCCTTACAGCAACATGGCCGACTGCTACGAGACCCTGGGCGACTACGAAAAGGCGGTTGCCTGTTATAAAAAGGATCTGCGGATGTTCCCGGACCAGTCCTTCCTTTATGAGGAAATCGGCCTGCTGTACAGCTACATGGGCCGTTATGACGAGGCGCTGGCCTATCTGGAAAAAGCCCCCGACCGGGACGATTACTGCGAGAACGTCGCGCTGATCCGCTACCGGATGGGCGACACGGCAGCGGCGCTGCGTATTTACGCCCGGCAGATAAGGGCCGCCGGGGACCGGAACGTAAAGGCGGACCTTAACTACTCTTTCGGGACTTTTTTAAGCGATTATCTGGAAGATCTGCCCGGAGCGCTGACCCGCTTCAAACGCGCCGCCCGGCTCTCGGCAAACGAGAATAAGCTGTTTGACATCGAATGGCGGATCGCCGTCACCCTGTACCGGATGGGCAAACGCGACGACGCCCGGCTCCACGCCCGGCAGGCCATCGCGCATTTTGACAAAACTTCTTACAGTTCCATGGAAAATTACCTGCATTACCGGCAGTACCGGCCCGTCCGACTGGTGCGCGACGGCTGGCTGAAGATTTGTCTGGGCGATACGGAAGCCGGGCTGGCCGCTCTCCGTGAGATGACAAAATGCCGCCGCTGCCGCATGTGCCGGCATAAGGAGTGCTTTGAAAGCTATCTGTTTCTGGGCTGGTATTACGAATCGGAGGGAGACTACGAAACGGCCCGCGCGATGTACGAGCGCGCCGCCGCGATCAATCCGCACGAAGAGGATATCCGGATCGCCGCGCGGAGGGCCGGACGGCTGGCCGGGCAGGGGCGGCGGTAGCGGCTGGACGG
>CAZPGD010000002.1:2104-20984 GCA_964585865.1 uncultured Hungatella sp.
CGGGGGGCGCCGGCAGCGGTCCGAAATACAGGAAAGGAACTTTTCATTCTATGATCATTGGAATCGACTTGGGAACTACAAACAGTCTGGCGGCGTATTTTACGGAGGACGGCCCGAAAATTATCCCCAACCGGCTGGGAAAGCACCTGACGCCTTCCGTTGTCAGCCTCGACGAGGAAGGGCAGGTGTACGTGGGGGACCTGGCCGTGGAGCGCAGCCTCCTCTATCCGGACAGCGCCGCGAGCGTTTTCAAACGGGACATGGGGAGCAACCGGGAGTTCCGGCTGCTGGATAAGAAATTCCGGGCGGAGGACCTGTCCTCGCTGGTGCTGCGCGCTCTGAAAGAGGACGCGGAAGCCTATCTGGGGGAACCGGTGACGGAAGCCGTTATCAGCGTCCCGGCCTATTTTAACGACGCCCGGCGGCGGGCAACGAAACGGGCCGGCGAACTGGCCGGTCTCAAGGTGGAACGCATCATCAGCGAGCCGACGGCGGCCGCCATCGCGTACGGTCTCTACCAGTCCAAAAAACAGGCGCGTTTCCTGGTTTTCGACCTGGGAGGCGGCACGTTCGACGTTTCCATTCTGGAACTGTACGACACGATTCTGGAAGTGCGGGCCGTCGCCGGGGACAACTTTCTGGGCGGCGAAGATTTCACCGCCGTGCTGGAGAACCTGTTTTTTGAAAAATTTTACGAAATCGACCGGCTGACCCTGGACGAGAAAACGCGGCGCCATATCCACCGGCAGGCGGAGATCTGCAAACTCGGTTTCACGGACAGCCGCGTCTCGGTGATGAAATGCCGCGTCGGCGACGAAAGCTATGAAATGGAGATCGATCTGCCGCGCTATGAGGAAGCCTGCGCGGATCTGCTGGAACGCATCCGGCGCCCGGTGAAACGCAGTCTCTCGGACGCGCATACGCGCCTTTCCGACATTGACAAAGTCGTGCTGGTGGGCGGCGCCACCAAAAGCCCCATTATCCGCCGCTTCGTCAGCAAAATGTTCAAAATGATCCCGGATACCAACATCAACCCGGATGAGGCCGTGGCCCTCGGAGCCGCCGTCCAGGCCGCCATGAAGGAGCGGCGCGACGCGATCCGCGAGGTGATTCTCACCGACGTCTGCCCCTTTACGCTGGGTACGGAAGTGGTTCGCGAGTGGGACGACCATCAGCTGGAACGCGGCGTTTTCTGCCCGATCATTGACCGCAATACCGTGATTCCCGCCAGCCGCACGGAGCGTCTCTATACGGTGCGGGACAATCAGGACAAAATACGGGTCAACGTCCTGCAGGGCGAGAGCCGTTTCGCCGCCAACAACCTGTCGCTGGGCGAACTGCTGATCGACATTCCGCCGAACAAGGCGGGCGAAGAGGCCGTCGATGTAACCTATACTTATGATATTAATTCAATTCTTGAGGTTGAGGTTAAGGTTGTTTCCACCGAACAGGTGGCCAGAAAAGTCTTTCTGGGACAGGAAGTCGATATGACGCAGGAGGAAATCGAGGAGCGGCTGAAGACGCTCTCCTATCTGAAGATCCATCCCCGCGACAGGGAGGAAAACAAGTACCTCCTGATGCGGGCGGAGCGTGTTTACGAGGAAAGCCTCGGGGACGAGCGCCGCAGCGTGGAGACCGCGATCCGCAAATTTGAAATCGCCCTGGATTCCTACGACCAGGGGCAGATCGAATACGCCAAGGAGGAAATGAAGCATTTTCTGGAAATGATGGAAGATTAGGGGCGCCGGCTTTCTCTCACGCCTGCGCCACCCCGATCTTCGGGCAGATATCATACAGAACGCATTGACGGCAGTCCGGTTTCGTGCGCGCCGTGCAGACGTCCCGCCCGTGCGTGACGAGGCGGTGGCAGAAATCGCTGCTTTCTTCCGGCGGGATAATTTTCCAAAGCGCCATCTCCACTTTCTTCGGTTCCCGGATCCCGTCCACCAGACCCATCCGGTTCACCAGCCGGATGCAGTGGGTGTCCGTAACGATGGCCGGTTTCCCGAAAACATCGCCCATAATCAGATTGGCGCTCTTTCTCCCCACGCCGGGCAGGGCCAGCAGCCGGTCAAAATCGTCGGGAACTTTCCCGCCGTATTGATCCCGCAGAACGCGCATACAGGCGCTTATGTCCCGGGCCTTGCTGTGTCCCAGACCGCAGGGCCTTACGATTGCCTCGATATCCGCGACGTCGGCCCCCGCCAGCGCGTCCACATCGGGAAATTTCGCGTACAGTTCCCGCACCACGACGTTCACCCTCGCGTCGGTGCACTGGGCCGCCAGACGGACGCTTACCAGCAGCTTCCAGGCCTGATCGTAATCCAGCGTACACGCCGCCGCGGGATAGGTTTCCTTTAAGCGCCGTATGATCTCAAGCGCCAACTCCTCTTTCGTCATAGACATATTCCTTTCGTCCGCGCTTTCCCGGGCGTGCCCTTCCGGCTTTTTCCCGGGCACGCACGGTTCTGTTATTCTTTCTCGAAGTGCTGGTAATCCACGGGATTTTTCCAGTCGCCGCCCCATGTGAAGCCGTACTTCTGAAAAATCCGGAACGCCGTATCCTCATGCGTGATCACATGCGGGGCGCCGCTGTCCCGGTCGATATAGGCGCTGGCATTCTCATGGGTCCAGTGGGGCGTTCCCGACGCGTCATACGTCACGTATGGGTTCTGCCGGGGATTCAGATCGATCGCCTTGCCCATCGCGTGATACGAAAGCGTATTTCCCCCCGTTGCGTTACGAAAACAAAAGCACGACGTATTGTTCTCCTCAATGGACGCCGTATCCGTGTCGTCGGGATCTCCCGTCCAGTAGCGGTCAATCAGGTACATGGACTCGATCTGGTACTGTTCCGCGAACAATTCCCGGAAAATACCGATAAAATCCGATACAAGGGACTGATTGACAATCAGTTCGCCCACCTGGATCCGCCCGTCGAAATTATAATGCAGGAGTTTCAGGTACCGCAGATCGGAAAGGGCCACCGCGTCATTGACCTGATAGGACTTTCCGATAATCTGCCGGTAAATCGCGTCCCCCTCCGTGATTTCGGAACCGGTAAAATACCGTTCGGGATGTTCCGGATCAAGACGCTCCTTTTCAATCACGTCGCCCGGCTTAAAACCGGAAAGATCGGGCAGGTACTGTCCCGCCGTCTCCCGCGGCGTTTCGGAAGCGGCGGACGTCTCCTCCCCCGCAGGTTCCGCCCCGGGACCGGAGGACGATTCACGCGCGGGCGGTGTTCCGTTCGGATCGGCAGTCCGTTCGCCCTCAGACAGTGCCCCGCCCGGGCCGGCGGCCTGTTCGCTCTCAGACAGTGTCCCGCCCGGGCCGGCGGTTGTCTGCGTGAGCGGCGTCCCGTTCGGTCCGGCAATCGTTTCACGCGTGCCGGAATTTTCTTTTTCTGTCGTAATGACGATCTTCTTCCGCGCGGGCGGTTCCTCCGATGTTCCGGCTGCCGTCTCCTGCTCAGCTGACGCCTTCGCTGTCCCCGCCGCCGTTTTCCATGCGGCTGACACTTTCGCCGTCCCAGCTGCCGTCTCCTGTTCGGCAAGCACCGTCTCCGTCCCTTTTTCCCGTGCGCTCTCCGCCCCGGCCGGCACGGCCGGCATCCGTTTCCGGCTGTCCTGTTCGCGCCCGAGGATCACGGACGACATTACCAGCGCCAGCACGGCGGCCGCGCATATTCCCGTCACAAATTGTTTTCCGCGCATCCGATATTCCTTTCTCCGGACTCCGGAAGTTCCCGCCCGGCAGCATCATGTCCCATACGGTTCCGGAAAAGCCGTCCCGGCGGAACTGCCCCGGCACCGGCTGTGGCCGCGCCCGCCGCTTACAGAAGCGGCGCGATCGCTTTCAGCACAAATCCTTTAAGCTTCACGCTCAGTTTCTCGTTCTTCACCGTCTCCGGCGTCACCTGGCGGCATTTGGCAAGGGTTTCCGCAAAATCCTCCTCGATTGCCGGGATACAATCCGTCCGGTACATATACGCCGCGCATTCGAAATGATGGTAAAGGCTGCGGTAATCCAGATTAATGGTGCCAACCACCGCCCTGCAGTCGTCGCTGACAAACACCTTGGCGTGAACGAATCCGGGCGTATATTCGTAAATCTTGACGCCGGAATCCAAAAGGGACCGGTAATGGCTTTTTGCCAGGGCGTAGGGCATGGGTTTATCCGGAATACCGGGCAGAATCAGTTTGACGTCGACGCCCCTCTCGGCCGCGAATTTCAAGGCCGTCTCCAGTTCCCCGTCGAGAATCAGGTAGGGGGACATAATGTGCACATACTCCCTGGCCTGGTACAGGATATTCATGTAGACCCGCTCGCCCAGCTTGTCCTCATCCAGCGGGCAGTCCCCGTAGGGAAGGACGAAACCGCCGGCCGCGCCTGTATTTCCGGCCGCCGCGCCTGTATTTCCGGCCGCCGCGCCCCCGTCCGCGGGTTCCGTATCCAGATATTTGTCAAATTCCGCGGTCTTCTCCGAAATATTCCACATCTGCAGAAACATCAGCGTGAAACTTTTGGCCGCCTCGCCTTTCACCATGACAGCGGTATCCTTCCAGTGGCCGAACCGGCTCCTCAGATTGATATACTCGTCCGCCAGATTGATCCCGCCGGTAAAGGCCGTATGGCCGTCGATCACCAGAATTTTCCGGTGGTCGCGGTAATTATAGTGCGTGGAAAGGAACGGCGTGACCGGCGCGAACATTTTGCACTGGATCCCCAGCTGCCGTATTTTTTCCGGATAGTTATGAGGAAGTTTCGAAAATTCACAGCTTCCGTCATACATCACGCGGACTTCCACGCCCTCGCGGACCTTTTCTGCCAGAATCTCCAGGACTTTTCCCCACATTTGTCCTTCTTCTATGATGAAATACTCCATGAAAATGTATTTCTTCGCGGTCCGCAGCTGTTTGAGCATTTCCTCAAATTTCGCCTCGCCGATCGGGAAATACGTTACTTCCGTATTGGAATACACGGGAAAGCAGCCGCTTCTCTGCACGTATCGCGCCATCGCCGCTTCGTTCGGATCCGCCTCCTGCAGCGCTTTCCAGGTTTCCGGGTCCTGGGGCAGGCGGTCCTTTGTCTCATCAATCAGCTGTTTGGAACGCTTCCGCACGGTGCGGTGCCCGATTTCGCTCTGCGTGTACCAGTACAGCAGCGAACCGAACACCGGCAGCAGCATAATCACGATAAGCCAGGTGATTTTCGCCGTCGGGTCCATTCGGGTGTTAATCAAATACAGCACCATGAATAAGGTAAACAGCACGGTGCCCCCCAATATATGGGGAAGGAACTGCGCGAACCGGTAAAAAATCATAAATAAAAACAGGACCTGCAGCACCAGCAGAACGATCATGATCCCCACGCGACTGAATACCACATTGAAAAATCCTCTCTGTCCTTTTTTCAGCAAACTCAGTCCCTGATCTTCCGTCTCCGTCTCCATCTCGATTTCCTCCTCTGTTATACGTCTGTTTACCGCCTCCGCCGGCCCTTGCGGGCGTTCTGCCGCGGCGCCCGCGTCTTGCCGGGCCTTCCGGACATTCTGCCGCGGCGCCCGCGTCTTGCCGGGCAAAACCCTCGGAACGCCGAGAAGCCCGATTAAACCGGGCTTCTCAAGAAACAATTCAGAACGTCTCTGCGGACGGAGATGATGGGAGTCGAACCCATGCACCCTTGCGGGCCTATCGCATTTCGAGTGCGACCTCTTCAACCACTTGAGTACATCTCCTTATCAGACTTACCTACTAATCATATCCGATAACTTTCTGATTGTCAACAACACTTTTTGGGACTTTCCGCCTGCCCGCGCCCGTTTCCCGCGGCTGTTCGGACGGCGGACTGCCCGGATTTCCTATTTTCCGTAAAACGCGTTGATCCCCGCGACAATACCGGCCGCCAGCTTTTCCAGCGTCGCGTCGGAATGGTCGGAACCCTTATCCCCCAGTTCGATATCAATGGAAGGTATGGTCGAATAGGAAGTCTGCGTCAGATCGATCGGGGCGGAACCGTTGGCGTAAATTTTCACGCCGGCCCCCTTCAGCCCGCCGATCACGCTTTCTCCCAGGGCTTGGTGCTGCTGCCAGTGGGATTTCACCGGCTCCATATCGCGGTAGGAAGCCACGTTCGGAACGCTGCAGTAGAACGCGCCCTTGTCGTTGGTGCTGGAATCCCAGTGCAGAGCGAGATGGCAGTCGGCCATGTTGTTGGCAATAACCGTACGGGCCACATTGTCCAGCTGCACGTCGTCCGTCTCGCGGATCATCAGCACGTCATAACCGGATGCCAGCAGTTTGTCCCTGAGTTTCAGAGCCATGGCCAGAGTCACTTTCGCTTCGGGCGTGCCGTCGGCAAATTCCATGCCGCTGGAAACCGCCGCGGCCGAGATTTCTCCCGCCGCCGTGCTCCCTCCCGTAACCTTGGGCGTACCGTCGGGGTGGCACTGTGTTTTTACGGAACCGCCGCCGCTGGTGCCGTGGCCGGCATTGACGCAGACAACGATATTGTAACGGCTGGCCGCCGTGGATTTATACATTTTCGCCGCGCCGGAATTGATCTTGGAATAACCGGCATACGTCCAGTCCGGATCCAGACGCACCTCGCCTTCCTCCGCCCGGACCGGATCCGCCGGGGCCTCCGGCTTTACGGCCGTCAGAAACTCGGATTTGATATAGCATTCCCTGTCCTGATAAATAACCTTGCTCCACTCCCCCTCGATGGCGACGCGTTTCAGTGCCATGCCCGGCTCCGCCTTCGCGATGATTTCTCCTTCCGTGCCCGGAACGGACCGTATGTTCACTCCCGTCCCCTTCACGTACACCGTTTCCGCCGCGGATGTTTCCGTTCCGGAACTCTGCGGCGTTCCCGCACCGGAACCCTGCGCTGTCCCGTTTCCGGAACCCTGCGCTGTCCCCGCTCCGGATCCTTGCGGCGCTCCGCTTCCGGGGCCCTGCGGCGTCCCGCTTTCGGAACCCTGCGCTGTCCCTGCTCCGGGGCCCTGCGACGTTCCGTTTCCGGCGCCCTGCGACGTCCCGCCTCCGGAACTCTGCGCTGCCCCTGTTCCGGGACCCTGCGACGTCCCGCTTCCGGAACTCTGCGCTGTCCCCATTCCGGACCCCTGCGCTGTTCCGTCTCCGGAACCCTGCGCTGTCCCGCTTCCGGGACCCTGCGCCGCCCCTGTTCCGGAACCCTGCGCCGCTCCCGGGCCGCCGGATGGCGCCGCGTCCGTTTCCGGAAACACCACGCTCATGTTGCTGGCCCGGGACGTTTCCGTTTCCGCCTGCTCCTGCTCCCGCGTCTCCGCCGTCCGGGACTCGCCGGCTCCGACCGGCTTATATTTCGACTGGCAGCCGGTCATAAGCGCCAGCGCCGCCATTACCGCCGCCGTCTTTACGGCCGCGCCGCGGCCTTTCCTTCCCGTCAGTACCCGCACACGTTTCCTCATACGATGACTCCTCCGCCTATCACATATTCTTCTTTATAAAATACCACCGCCTGACCGGGCGTAACGGCCCGCTGCGGCTCATGGAACCGCACTTCCAGACAATCCGGCCCCGCCTCCCTGATCACGCACGGCGCGCCTTTGTGGGCATAGCGGATCTTCGCCGTGACACGCATTTCCCGTCCGTGCAGGCCGTCTACGGCCATCCAGCTGATATGGTTACAGGTCAGCCGGCCGGCATATACGTCCTCCGCCTCCCCGATAACTACCTCATTCGTCTCCGGGCGGATCCGGGTCACGAAAACGGGATGTCCCATGGCCAGGTTCAGACCCTTCCTCTGCCCGACGGTGTAATGCGTGATCCCTTTATGCCGTCCCAACACGCGCCCCCGCGCATCCACAAAATTGCCGGGCGGCGGGCACGCGTCCGCATTTTTTTCAATAAACCCGGCGTAATCATGATCCGGAATAAAACAAATTTCCTGACTGTCCGGCTTGTTCGCCACGGGCAGGCCGATCCGCTCCGCGATGCGGCGAATTTCCTCCTTATGATAATCGCCCACCGGCATCAGGGTATGCCGAAGCTGGTCCTGTGTCAGGTTATAAAGCGCGTAAGTCTGGTCCTTGGCCGCCGACGCCGATTTCCGCACCGCGTATCTGCCTCCCGCCAGCCGCTCCACCCGCGCGTAATGTCCGGTCGCGATGTAATCGGCCCCGATACGGAGAGCGCGCTCCAGCAGGGCTTCCCATTTCACAAAACGGTTGCAGGCAATGCACGGATTCGGCGTCCGGCCGCGGACGTACTCGCTGATAAAATAATCAATCACATGCTTTTGAAATTCCTCCCGGAAATTCATCACATAGTGCGGGATCCCCAGTTTCCAGGCCACGCGTCTGGCGTCCTCCGCGGCGCCCAGTCCGCAGCAGCCTCCGTTTTCTTCCGCCGCTCCCGGTCCTTCCTCCGGCCAGATCTGCATGGTAACACCCGTCACGTCGTACCCCTGCTCCCGCAGCAGGTAGGCCGCCACCGAGGAATCCACGCCTCCGGACATGCCTACGACGACTTTGCCTTTTCCGCTCATAATCCCCTTATCTTTCCGTATCCCGCTGAAGCTGCTCCCCGCCGTCCGCCGGTCCGACAGCCGGCACGCCGCACATTCGCGGACGCCGCTCGGGCGTCTTTCGCCCGTCCAACAGCCGGCACGCCACACATTCGCGGACGCTGCCCGGCGTCTTTCGCCTGTCCCGCTGACGGCACGCCGCGGACAGCGACCGCCCGCCACAGGCAGCTGCCGGACACATTACATTTCCTGTCCGCTTATCTCATCCCGCCCCTGCCCGGACATTTCGCCGCGAAATGCTTCCGCGAACCGCTTCATCTCGCGCGCGTTCTCATACACGGCCTCCGTAATTTTGGCGCCGCCCAGCAGCCGGGCCAGTTCCTCTATCATCTGCTCCTTATCCAGCTGACGGATCCGGGCGGCGGTGATCCCTTCCTCCGCCCCCTTGACAATCTCAAAATGCCGGTCGGCCATGGCGGCGATCTGCGGAAGGTGCGTAATGCAGATCACCTGGTGTTTTTTCGCGATATAGGCCAGTTTCTCCGACACCATCTGGGCCGTCCTCCCGCTGATTCCCGTATCGATCTCGTCAAAAATCAGCGTGGGAATATCGTCCGTGTCCGCCAGCACGGCCTTGATGGCCAGCATAATCCTCGACAGTTCGCCGCCGGAGGCCACGGAGGCCAGCGGCCGCAGGGGAAGGCCGGGATTCGTGGAAATCAGGAATTCCGCCTCGTCCCATCCGTCCGCCGTATATTGGGCAAGCCTGCGGAACTCCATTTCGAACCGCACATCTATAAAATTCAGATCCTGAAGTCCTTCCCGGATCCGCTCCGTCAGCACCGCGGCCGCCTCCCGCCGCGCTTCCGTAAGCCGCCCGCAGAGTTCGTCCAGACGGCGGACGCATTTGTCCAGCGTTTCCCCCAGATCCTGTTTGATCCGTTCAAAATCCGTAAGTTCCTGCAGACGGGCTTTTTTCTCTTCCAGCTTCCGCAGAATCTCCGGCACATCCCCGCCGTATTTGGCCTGCAGGCCGTGAATCAGATCCAGACGTTCCCCGATACGGTGAAAATCCTCCTCGTCGAACGTGAACGCGTCCATATAAGCGCTGATCCCGTGCTGGGCGTCGTTCGCGATAGCTTCCGCGTCCGCCAGCTGATCGCGGATCCCGGCCAGTTCGCGGTCATATTCGGCCGCCTGGCCCACATCCCTGGAGGCGTATCCCAGCTTCTCCCCCTCAAGCGCCCGGTAAGCCGACGACAGGTGTTCCAGAATTTTCTGCGCGTGCGAAAACCGCCGGTACTCCTCCGACAGTTCCTCCTCCTCGCCCTCTTTCAGCTTCGCCTGTTCCAGTTCCCGGATCTCAAACTGCAGAAAATCCATCTCCCGGAGCCGGCTTTCCCGGTCGAGACTCATGCCGTTTAACTTTTTCCGCACCGCCTGGTACTCCCCGTAAGCCGCCACCACCTGCTCCTTCAGAGGAGCAATCCCGGCTTTCCCGTAGGAATCGAGGATTTCCAGATGCTTGGCTTTGTACAGCAGGGACTGGTGGTCATGCTGTCCGTGGATATCAATGAGTTTCCCCGTAATTTCCCGGAGACGCCCCGCGGTCACGGTCTCGTCATTGACCTTGCTGACGCTTCGCGCGGGCGTGACGCGCCGGGACAGGATCAGTGTCCCGTCCCCGGGAAGTTCCACATCCAGCGCGCGCAGGGCGGCCCGCTTCTCCGGCTCTTCCACGGAAAACACCAGTTCCGCGTAGGCCGACTCCGCTCCCTGGCGGATGATATCGCGGGATACCTTCGCACCCAGCGCCATGTTTACGGAGCCGATGATAATGGATTTCCCGGCCCCCGTCTCTCCTGTCAGGATATTCAGCCCCTCCGAAAAAGACACCTCGGCCTTCTCGATAAGGGCGAGATTTTTCACCCGCAGTTCAAGCAGCATACCGCCACCTCCCTATCCGGTGATCAATTTGTGCAGTTTGTCCATCACCAGAATCGCGTCGTCCGCGCTCCTGACGGCGCACATGATCGTATCGTCTCCGGCAATACAGCCCACGACTTCGTGAAAATGCAGGGCGTCCAGCGCCGCGGCTACCGCCATGGCCATTCCGGACACCGTTTTGATCACCAGAATATTCTGGGCCATATCCATGGAAAGGAACCCGTCTTTCAAAACACGGATGTATTTGTCATTAAAGTTCTCCTCGGCATGGAGCACCGTATAGCGCTGCTTCCCTTCCCCGGTCTGCACCTTTGTCAGGCGGAGTTCCCGGATATCCCTTGATACGGTCGCCTGCGTCACCTTAAACCCGGCTTCCCGCAGACGGTCCGCCAACTCTTCCTGCGTCTCGATCTCATATTTTCCGATCAGTTCTACGATTTTACTGTGCCTTTCTAATTTCATTCCGAACCTCCAAAATTCCAATTCCGATATTTCTCTATGCGCCGTATCCCGCGAAACGGCTTTCCCGGGAGATGCCTTCCCCCGGCACCTTTCTCCTGTCAGGCATTTCTTCTGATGTCAGGCAGTCCTTCCGACTGTCACGGGCGACCCTTCTGACTGCCGGGCGACCTTCTGTCCGGCGGCTCCTCCGGCTGCCCTGCGACCCTTCTGACTGTCCGGCGATTCCTCCGGCTGTCAGGCGGCCCTTCCAACTGTCCGGCAATTCTTCCGACTGTCCGGCGGCCCTTCCGACTGTCAGCCCCCTTATTAAGCCTCAACACCCGCCATTTTGCTGCGCAGATTCTCTACAAAGGAATCCGCCCGCAGCCTGACCATCACGGTTTCCACCGCCGATCGTTCCGCCCGAAGAATGTCTCCGACGCGAAGCGGAATGGCGGCGCCTCCGTCAAATACGACCGCCTGTCCCTCATCGTCTCCCCCCATGATTTCCAGTTCCACGCGGTCTTCCGCCGGGAGCACGATGCTGCGCCCGTTCAGTTCATGGGGACAAATGGGCGTCAGAATCATCATGCTGGCCGACGGGGCCACAATGGGACCGCCAGCCGACAGATTGTAGGCCGTTGAACCCGTAGGCGTGGCCACAATCAGGCCGTCCGCCTTGTAACGGCACAGCGGCTCGCCGTTGACCGCCACCCGGATCTCCAGAATACGGGGCGCCTCGCGTCTGGTAATCAGGATCTCGTTCAGCGCCAGATCCTCTTCCGTCTGTACGCCCCGCCGGTAAACGCTTCCGCAAAGCATCATCCGGTTTTCCAGCTGGTACCGGTCCGCGATCAGTTCGTCCAGCACCTTCTTTACCTCGCCGCCGTCCTGCGACCCCGCCTGGGTCAGATAGCCCAAATGCCCCATATTAATACCCACCATGGGGATTCTCCTGCCGGACAAATCGCGCGCGGCCCGGATCAGGGTCCCGTCGCCCCCCAGCGTAATCACACACTCCGTATCTTCCGGGACCAGGGACGCGTCCGTGTGGGCCGGGCGTTTGCCGCCGCTTTCGGCGGGGCGCAGCAGGCAGCGGCAGCCGCGATCCGTCAGATAGGCCCGAATCGTTTCCGCCATGGCCTCCGTCCCCGGCCGCAGGGGGTTCCATATCAGATAGTACCGCTTCATAGGTTGTTTCCCTCAAACTCCTCCCGCAATTCCCGCGCCGCGCACCGTTTCCTGCGCCGCGGCGCCGTGCCTTCCCTGACCTCGCAGAGCGCGGCACCCTCTTCCCCTCGACCCGACGTTTTGCAGCGGCGCATCCTTGCCTTTCTCCGTCCTCGGGCGGCAGCGCCCTCTTCCCTCTATCCGCCGGCTCGCAGTAGTGCGCCGCCATGTCCCATTCAACGCGCCGGCTCGCGGCGGTGCGCCGCCATGTCCCCGGTTCCCCGGCCCGCAGCGGCGGCGCCTGCTTCCCCCCTCTACGCGCCGCACAGCGTCCGGGGCGCTTCCTCAACCACCGACACGGGATCGGGCCGGGTCCGCTTTTCCGTTTCCGCGCTCCCCTCTTCCGTCCGGTCCCCGCGCTGACCGAGATACAGCAGATACTCGATATTCCCTTCCGGTCCCCGGATCGGCGAAAACTCCAGGCCCAGCACTTCCAGCCCGATGCTCTCCGCATAGGCCGTCACCGCCCCGATCACTTCCAGATGCGTGGCCTTTTCCCGGACGACGCCCTTTTTCCCCACCTTTTCCCGTCCGGCCTCGAACTGCGGCTTGATGAGACAGACAATCCGGCCGTCGTCCGTCAGCAGCTCTTTTACCGGTCCCAGCACCTTGGTCAGGGAAATGAACGACACGTCAACGGAGGCGAAGCGGATCGGATCCGCCACGTCCCCCGGCGCCAGATAGCGGATATTGGTCTTTTCCATGCAGACCACGCGGCTGTCATTGCGCAGTTTCCAGTCCAGCTGGCCGCGGCCCACGTCCACGGCGTAGACCCTGGCCGCCCCGTTTAGGAGCATACAATCCGTGAACCCGCCGGTAGAAGCGCCCACGTCCATACAGATCTTTCCCGTCAAATCGATCCCGAAACAACTCAGGGCCTTTTCCAGCTTGAGCCCGCCGCGGCTCACGTACGGAAGCGCGTGCCCCCGCACCTCAATCGCCGCCGTATCCTCAAAAAACGTCCCCGCCTTATCCTCTTTCTGCCCGTTCACGTAGACATTCCCGGACATAATCACCGCTTTTGCCTTTTCCCGGGACGGGGCCAGCCGCCTGTTCACCAGAAGCACATCCAGACGCTCCTTCATGTCAATCCCCATCCTCCGGCCGTCGTTCCTCTTTCTTTTTCTCCGTCCGTCGCTCTTCCCTCGTCCTCAGGCCGCAATTCTTCCTCTTCCCCGGCCGCCGCTCCTCTTTCCGTTTCTCCGGCCGTCGTTCTTCCCCCATCCTCCGGCCGCAACTCTTCCCCTTCCCCGGCCGTTGTTCTTCCCCCGCCCACCGGCCGCAATTCCTCTTTTATTCTCTTTTCCGGCCAGAATGCCTCTTTCATCTTCCGTATAATGGAATCGCTGTCGATCCCCAGCATCTGCCGCAGCAGGGAAACGTTCCCGTGCTCCACATACGCGTCGGGCAAGGCGATGTTCAGCACTTTCCTGTCGGGCAAATGGTTCTGGATCCAGGCTGTAACCTGTAACCCGTACCCTCCCTGGAGCACATTCTCCTCCAGAGTGACCAGGCAGGCGTGGGTCATGGCCAGTCTTTCCACCAGTTCATAGTCAACCGGCTTGACAAAACGGCCGTTGGCCAGCGTAACCCTGTAACCTTCCGCCTTCAGCTTTTCCCGGATATGCTCTGCCGTACTGACCATGCTGCCCACGGCAAGAAGCGCGACGGGCGCGGTTCCGTTTCCGGACGGATCCTCCTCGCTCCCCTCGTCGTACAGAATCTCGCCCTTCCCGTATTCCAGCGGAGAATCGAATTCTTTCAGTCCGCGGTAGGCCATGCCCCGGGGGTACCGCACCGCCACGGGACCGCCGTACGACAGGGCAAAATCCAGATCCCGCCGCAGTTCCCACAGATTCTTCGGAGCCAGAACCGTCATATTGGGGATCGAAGTCAGATAGGACAGATCGAAAATACCCTGATGGGTTTCCCCGTCGCTGCCCACCAGCCCCGCCCGGTCCACCGCGAACACAACCGGCAGGTTCTGCAGGCACACGTCATGAACGATTTGATCGTAACCTCTCTGAAGGAACGACGAGTAGACGGCCACAACCGGCCGCAGCCCGGCCGACGCCATGCCGGCGGCGCTGGTCACGGCGTGCTGTTCCGCGATTCCCACATCAAAAAAACGGTCCGGGAACTGCTTTTTAAAACGATTGAGACCGGTTCCGTCCGGCATCGCGGCCGTCACCGCCACGATCCGGTCATCCCGCTCCGCCAATCTGCATAATTCCCGGCTGAACACGTCCGTATAGGAGGGATAGTTCTTCTCCTCCTTCGGCCGGCCCGTCCTGATATCGAAAGGCTCCACGCCGTGGAACCTTGCCGGGTTCTTCTCCGCCGGCCCGTACCCTTTCCCCTTCTTGGTCAGCACATGGACGAGAACCGCGTGATCCAGCTTTCTGGCCTCCGCCAGGACCCTGCGCAGCTGGCGCAGGTCGTGCCCGTCCACCGGTCCCAGATAGGTGATCCCCATATCCTCGAAAAGCATACCGGGAATCAGAAGCTGCTTGATGCCCTGCTTCGTCCGCTTGATCTTGTCAATGATCTTCGGCCCCGCCACCGGGATCCGCTCCAGAAAGCCCGTTACGCCCTTTTTCAAATCATTGTACCCCTGACCGGTACGGATCCCGCTCAGGTACCGGGACATTCCCCCTATATTTTCCGAGATCGACATCCCGTTGTCATTGAGAACGATAATGAAGTTGGAATCCAGCCGGGCGGCATTGTTCAGCGCCTCATAGGCCATGCCGCCGGTCAGGGCCCCGTCCCCGATAACCGAAACGACAAAATAATTCTCCCCCAGCAGATCCCGCGCCTGGACCATCCCCAGTCCGGCGGAAATGGAAGTCGAACTGTGCCCCGTGTTAAACGCGTCGCAGGGGCTTTCCTTCGTCTTGGGAAAACCGCTGATCCCGCCTAGCTGGCGCAGATCGTCAAAGGCGTCCTTGCGGCCGCTTAAAATCTTGTGCGTATAGGACTGGTGGCCCACATCCCAGATGATCTTGTCCTTCGGCAGGTCAAATGTCAGAAACATGGCCATGGTCAGTTCCACCACGCCCAGATTCGCGGCCAGATGGCCGCCCCGGACGCTGGTCTTCTCAATGAGGAACTCCCGGATCTCCGAGGCCAGTACGTCCAATTCTTCTCTGTTCAGGTCCCGGATGTCCCGCGGCCCGTTTATCCGTTCAAGCATACTGATCTTCCTTCAGTTTTCTCTGGTCACGAGCATCCGGATCATTTGCCGCATGGTCCCGTGGTCCCCCGGAAGCCCTTCCAGGATGCCCACCGCTTCTTCCGAAAGCGCCGCCACATCCCGGCTGGCCTTATCCATGCCGTACAGGCTCACATAGGTAGTCTTATGGTTCCTCTCATCGCTCAGGACCGGTTTCCCCAATGCCTCCCGGCTGCCGGTCAGATCCAGAATATCGTCCCGTATCTGGAAAGCCATGCCCACACACGCCGCCATGCGCTCCACCGTGCGGATCTGCGCTTCCTCCGCGCCGGCCAGTACGGCGCCGATCATCACGGAAGCTTCCAGAAGGGCTCCCGTCTTCAGCCGGTAAATAAAATCCAGCTGCTCCCCGTCAAGCGGCCTGCCGGTCAGTTCCACGTCGGCCGTCTGCCCGCCGATCATGCCGTAAATCCCGGTTTTTCGCGCCAGAATCCCCATGCACGCAGCAATTCTCTCCGGCTTTTCGCGGCCTTCTTCCATGTCAAAAGCCCGGGCGGCCGTCTCGAAAGCGTACACCGCCAGCGCGTCGCCGGCGAGCACCGCCATATCATACCCGTACGCCACCCAGGTCGTAGGAACGCCTCTGCGGTATTCGTCATTGTCCATGCAGGGCAGGTCGTCGTGCACGAGGGAAAAGGTATGGATCATTTCCATGGCCGCCATAAACGGCTCCACTTCCCTGCCATTTCCGCCGAACATCCGGTACGTTTCCCGCATAAACAGGGGGCGCAGTCTCTTCCCGCCGGCCTTCATGCTGTAATTCATGGCCGCCAGAACGGTCCGCTGGCACCCCTCTTCCGGCGGGAGATACGCATAGATAATCTCCTCCGCCTCTGCCGCCGCCTGCTTCATCCAGTCGCTAAAACGCATTGTCCTGCCCCTCCCCCGAGAGGATGCGGATCTTTTTTTCCACCCGATCGATTTTGCCGGTACATTCCTTCACCAGCCTCATGCCCTGCTCATAGCAGGCAAATGTCTCTTCCAGAGAACTTTTGACGTCCTCCATCTTCCCGACTATCTCCTCCAGCGCCGCCAGCGTTTCCTCGATACTCATCTCCGGGGCCGCCTGCGCTTCCTCCGTCTCCCGTTCCGAATCTGTCCCTTTTCCCATTCTGCCGCTCTCTCCTTTCCGCCCGCGGCCGCAATTCCCGCCGTTCTCCCTCTCAGGCGCCCGCCTGCGCCATACTCTTTTCGATCACCCGTGTCCGCGCCTTCCCGTCCGCGAAGCGGATATCCAGAAGCTGGCCTTCCTCCAGCTTCGCGGCCGCGTCCACCGCCTGCCCGGTCTCGTCCGTCACAAAACCGAACCCGCCGCTCAGCCTCTTAAGCGGCGACAGCGCGTCCAGCCTCCCGCCCAGAAGCGCCAGTCTGTGCCTGCGGTCCGTAAGCGTTTTTCCCAGAATCTCCTCCATCCGCCCCTGCAGATCCGCCAGACACTGCCGTTTCTCATTCAGCCGCCGCTCCGGATGGCGCATCTGCAGACGCATCCGGTACTGTTCGACCCGGTACCGGCTGCGTTCAACGCACTGCTCCATGTTCCGGTTCAAGGCGGCGGAAAACGCCCGCATCTGTTCCTGAAACTGCCTGTAATCGAACACCGCCAGTTCCGCGGCGGCCGAAGGGGTCGGCGCCCGCATATCCGCCACATAATCGGCAATCGTCACATCCGTCTCATGTCCGACGGCGGAAATAACCGGCGTGCGGCACTCGAAAATAGCCCTCGCGACGATTTCCTCATTAAACGCCCACAGATCCTCGATGGAACCTCCCCCGCGCCCCACGATCAGCACGTCCAGCCCCATCCGGTCCAATGTGCGGATCCCGTCAACAATGCTGTATTTGGCATTCTCCCCCTGCACCAGCGCCGGATAAAGCACCAGCTGCACATAGGGGTTGCGGCGGGCCGAAATATTCATGATGTCGCGGATCGCCGCTCCCGAGGCGGCCGTGACGATCCCGACGGTCCTGGCGTAGCGGGGAATGGGACGCTTGTATTCCCTGGCAAACATTCCCATATCTTCCAGTTCGTCGCGCAGCCTTTGGAACCGCTCATACAGATCCCCGACGCCTTCCCTGCGGATCTCCTTCGCGTAAAGCTGGTACCGGCCGTCGCGTTCATAGACGTCCACATGTCCGGTCACGATCACCTGCTGGCCTTCCTGGAGCCGGAACTGCAGCCCGCGGCGGTTCCCCGCGAACATAATGGCCGACAGCGTGCCGGTCCTGTCTTTCAATGTAAAATAGATATGCCCCGCCGGATGGTACTTGCAGTTGGAAACCTCGCCCCGCACGCTGATGCGGTTCAGAAGATAATCCTGCGCAAACATATTTTTAATATAGGCGTTTACCTGTCCGACGGAATAAATGCCTGCCTCTGCCATAAAATTTCTCCAAAACCTTCCCGCCGGTCAAACCAGCTTGGCCAGCACGCCGTTAATAAAGGAAGGGGATTCATCCTGGCCGTATTTTTTCGCCAGTTCGACGGCTTCATTGATCGCGACCTTCGGGGGAATCTCGTCGTCATACAGGATTTCATACAGAGCCAGCCGCAGGATCGTCAGATCCACCTTGCCCATGCGCCGGGTCTTCCAGCCCTCCGCCACCTGATCGATCTTCGCGTCCAGCTCCGGGATCCGCGCGGCCACCCGTTCCGCTTTCTTTACCAGATAGTTCATGGTCTCCATATCCGCGTCTGCGCTGTGAATCGTGATCTCGCTGCCGTCCTGCGCCGTTTCCTCCTCATCGGGCGCCTCAAAATACCGTACAAACTGCTGTCCCGTCTCCGCGGCCGGATAAAAATCTGCGCAAAAAAGCATTTTGAAACAATGTTCGCGCAACTCTCTCCTGGTCATTCCCTTCCTCCCTGAAAACAACGCGGTTCAGCTGTTTTCATCCATGCTTACGCTGGCGATCCGGACGTTCACCGCCATGACCGGCAGCCCCGTCATGCTCTCGATGGCGCTCTTTACCTTGTCCTGCACCATCTCGGAAACCGCCGGAATCTCGTAGCCGTATTTGATAACCAGCGACAGCGTCACCGATACGTGTTCTTCCGTCATTTCGACTTTCACGCCTTTGGAAAGGTTCTTCATGCCCAGTTTGCTGACCCATTCATTGGTAATGTTCCCTGCCATGGAATCCACGCCCTCTACTTCCGTGGCCGCCAGTCCCGCGATGATCGCAACGACCTCGTCCGCGATCTGCACCTCGCCGATTGTATCCTTCTCATAAACCTTGTGCGTATTTCTTCCTTCCGTCTCCGCCATGGCGATTCCCTCCTGATCCTCCGTAGTAGCCCTATTATAGCAAAAATACCTTTATTTGAAAAGCCCCGATAACGGCAAAAACCGAGTTTGCCGTTTTCCCGGAAAATGCGGCAATGATCCGGTCTGTTTTAACAACATGAAAACCAATGATATTTCGCCGGAATTTTCGAAAATCGCTTGATACCGCGTCCCGTTATGGGGTATTATGATAATGGTGATTTACGCGAAACACGATTCATAGAATCATAAC
>CAZPGD010000003.1:0-4733 GCA_964585865.1 uncultured Hungatella sp.
GTTTCCATGAAGAACGGAAGCTGTTTTTCCCAGCTGGCCTCGCTGTGGACGCCGTAGGGGACGATACGGGCGGTTAGGAAAATATGGCGGTCATAAAGCATGTTGCTGACTTTCCTGAACTGCCGCTCCATGGCGGCGCGGCCGCGCAGTTCTTCGGAGCCGTAATCCATGTAAACGACGGTGCCGGGTCGGATAGAGGCGCTGCGGATCATGTGCTCGACGGCGGCCTGGTTCGTCCAGAGGGACGGGGACAGGGCGGCGGCGCGGGAAAAGAAGCGGTTGTAGGTGAGAACCGCGTACAGGCTCATGAGACCGCCCATGGAACTGCCGGCGATAAAGGTGTGCTTCCTGTCCGGGAGCGTGCGGTAATTCCGGTCGATATAGGGTTTGAAGGAGCGGAGCATCCAGCGCATGGTTTCCCGGCCCCTGCCGGTGACGTCGCCGAAGCCGGCGTCATGGAAGGAGAAGGGAGAGTATTCGCTGAGACGTCCGTTGTCGGGGCTGTGGTTGCATTCGACCGCGGCGATAATCAGCTGGGTCTCCGTGAAGTCCATATATTCGGCCATGCCCCAGGATTTCCCGTAGGTGGCGTCTTCATCAAAGAAAACATTGTGTCCGTCAAACATGTAGAGGACGGGGTAGCGCTTTTCCGGGTCGCAGAGATAGGACTCGGGAAGGTATATATATGCGTTTCGCGGTTCATCTCCCGTAAGGGAAGGGATCGTAACGGGCCATTTTTCTATCATAGAATGCCTCCGGAGAATATTTATGCCTGGTTAAAATAATGGATGATGCCGGGTAGGGGGTGCGAAGCACGGAACAATCTGTCCGGCGTTATCGTCGCTTTCTTCATTATACCATATGGATGAAAAATAGCAAGAATTTATAAAGTTGCGAAGCACGGAACAATCCGTCCGGCATCATTTGCCCCCAATCATCATTATCACGTTGCTATTACAGCGCAAACGGCGTATAATAGACGCAAAAGAAGGCAAGAACGGATGAAGGGAGTTGAACTGCAATGGAAGCATCGGAGATTATCGGAAGAATGAACGTATTTCTTGACGAGGCGGCCGTTTCTCTCGCGGACTGGCTGAATCACATGCTGCCCAAAACTGCAGCAACCTGGTGGAAGACAGGAATAAGTTGAAAGATCATGTGAGAAAGCAATTGCAAGACCCTCCAAAATTGTACCTGTAAAAGTTGAGTTAACTATTCAAAAGGGATAAAACAAAGATGAACCGCCATGGGATCTAAAAACCAAAGACAAAGATGCACGCGAAGGAGCACTGAATATTTATATGCCGGAAGGAACGCAAGATTGCTGCTTCTGTCAGATGTGCGGCAACGTCAAATCAAAACGGTTGATTGAGGTAAATAATATTGATATAGAACCGAAATATTACTTTCCGCAGTTAAGGGTTGTTCTTTGCCTGGAATGCAGTAAGCGATTCGAATACAAGAGAAAAAATGAAAGGATTAGAAAGGAATATTTAGCATTTATTAGGAATACCGAGATTGGAGATCAAGGAACGGTGGATATTCCTATAGATCCTGAAGAGGATGGGAATAAAATCAGGTTTACCGCCACGCATCTGGCCGAAATTCAGGAGATATTGCGGCAGATGCCGGCATAGGCAGAAGGAGCGCCCCGTTTTCCGCGGGATTGCGCGGTTTAAATTCTGTGCCGGCGGCTATTCGCCGAAGGAAAGATAGGCCCCCTTCATGGGCGAGACGGCCAGTTCGGAGAACAGGCGGAGGGAGCCGCGCGGATATTTCGGCGGCTTCGGCGCCCAGTTTTTCCGGCGCGCGGCCAGAACCGCGTCGATTTCCTCCGGCGTTTTGCGCTCGCCGCGGATGCCGACGATTTCCAGAATACGCTCATTTATGTCGAGGCGGATCAGATCGCCTTCTTCCACCAGCGCGATCGGTCCGCCGGCCTGCGCTTCCGGGCTGCAGTGCCCGATAACCGGTCCGGTGGAGGCGCCCGAGAAGCGTCCGTCCGTGATCAGGGCGATGGTTCGGCCGAGTTCCCGGTCGGAGGAGATCGCCTCGGTGGTATAGAACATTTCCGGCATACCGGAACCTTTCGGTCCCTCGTAGCGGATCAGTACCGCGTCCCCCGGTTTTACCCTGTGGTGCAGAACCGCGTCGATGCAGTCTTCCTCGCAGTCGAACGGCCGGGCGCGCAGAACGGCGGAAAACATTTCTTTCGGACAGGCGGTATGCTTGATAACGGCGCCTTCCGGCGCGAGGTTCCCTCTGAGGATGGCGACGGAACCGCCGGTTCCGAGCGGCCGGTCAAACGGCCGGATAATATCTTCTTTCGTCAGGCGCAGGCCGCGTTTCCGGTTCGCCGCGTCAAGCAGGCGCCGGCATTTTTCATAGAAACCGTTCTTTTTTAAGTCCTCGAGGTTTTCCCCCAGCGTCTTGCCGGTCACGGTCATGGCGTCCAGATGGAGCATACTCTTGATTTCTTCCATGACCGCGGGAACCCCGCCCGCGTAAAAGAAGAATTCCGCGGGCCAGCGCCCCGCCGGCCGAAGGTCGAGAAGATAGCGGGCGCCGCGGTGGAGGCGGTCAAATGTGTCGCCGGTGATCACAAGGCCGAGTTCGTGGGCGATGGCCGGGAGGTGCAGCAGGGCGTTGGTGGAGCCGGAGATGGCGGCGTGCACCAGAATCGCGTTTTCGAAGCTGTCCATGGTGACAATGTCCGAGGGACGCATATGCTCCGCCGCCGCCAGTTTTACCGCCAGTTTCCCGGCTTCCCGGGCGTATTCGGTCAGATCCGGCCCCTCTGCCGGAAGCAGCGCGCTGCCGGGCAGCGCCAGACCGAGCGCTTCGGCCATGATCTGCATGGTGGATGCCGTTCCGATGAACGAGCAGGCGCCGCAGCCCGGACAGGCGTTCTGCTTGGCCCGGTTCAGCTCCACCTCGCTGATTTCCCCGCGCGCGAAGCGGGCGCTGTACATGCCAAGCTGTTCCAGTGTCAGCAGGCCGGGGCCCGCCGCCATGGTTCCGCCGGGTACCACGACGGACGGAATGTTGACGCGCGCGAGCCCCATCAGGTTGCCGGGCATACCCTTGTCGCAGCTTGCGATGTAAACGCCGCCGTCAAACGGGGTGGCGCCGGCCTGTATTTCGATCATGTTCGCGATCATTTCGCGGCTTGCCAGCGAAAAATTGATCCCGTCGTTCCCCTGGCTCTCGCCGTCGCACATGTCGGTTGTGAAATAGCGGGCGCCGCGGCCGCCGGCTTCCGCGATTCCTTCCATCGCCGCGCGGACGAGTCTGTCGAGGTGCGCGGAACCCGGATGGCTGTCCCCGAAAGTGCTTTCCACAAAGATCTGCGGCTTGTCCAGATCTTCCGGCTTCCAGCCCGTCCCGAGGCGGAGCGGATCGAGTTCCGGCGCGTTTTTTCTGAATTCCTGACTTCTTAATGGTCTCATTTCCTTCTCCTCCCGGCCGGGAAGCGGCCCGCATGAAAGCCCACGGATTGCTCCGCGCCTGCGGCGCTTCCGCAATCCTACCCGTATTCGCAATCCGGGCTATCGCCCTACTTGCTCATACGGGTTAGCGTCGCTAAAGCAAGTCCAGATTGGCAAGCAAGCTTGCCATCTGTCCCTGCTTTGCGACTGGGCTTTTACAGTAAATATACCATTATATTTCATAATATTCAATCAAGTTTCCCCGCAAGTTCTCCCGCAAAATTCCATTCCGGCCCCGGTTCAGCCTCTTCCGGCCGCGGGAAAACGCACCGCCGGAACAGCTGCAGATGTATGAAATGCCGTCTTGAACAAAAAAAACATTTATGGTAAGATACGAAAGCAGGATAAAACGAGGCAAAAAAGACAAACCGAGTTAATAAACGGCAAGGTAAAGAGAACAAAAAAGCGGTAAAAGAGACAAAAAGGCAAAAGGAAACAGACGGGTTTGCAGAGAACGGAGGGAAAACGCCATGGCAAACTGGAAGGACAGTATCGGGAAAGTAACGCAGTCCGCGATTAGCAAGAGCAAGGAAGTGGCAGAGATAACGCGGCTGAACATGGAGATCAGCACGCTGACCCAGAAGGTGAAGGATTTGTACAGTCAGGCGGGCGAGCGTGTACTGGAAGCCGGACTGGCGGCGGACGATCCGGTAATCGCGGATCTGGCTTCCCAGCTGGCCACGCTGAAGCAGAGTATCCAAATGAACCGGGATAAACTCAACGAGGTAAAGAACGTCAATATTTGTCCGAATTGCGGCGCGGAGATTTCCAGAACCAGCAGATTCTGTGACAAATGCGGGACGGAGATTATAAAAGCCCCGCAGGAACCTCCCATGGGCGTATGTAAAGTCTGCGGCAGCCCGATCGAGAAGGACGCCCTGTTCTGCGGAAACTGCGGGGCGAAGCAGGAACAGGGACAAGGACAGACGCAGGAGCAGGTACAAGGACTGGCACAGGGACAAAGACAGACGCAGGCGCAAGGACAGGTGCAGGAGCAGGCGCAGGGACTGGCACAGGAACAAAGACAGGAGCAGGCGCAAGGTCAGGAGCAGGAACAGGGACAAGGACAGGCGCAGGAACAGGTACAGGGACTGGCACAGGAACAAAGACAGGAGCAGGCGCAAGGGCAGGTACAGGTACAGGAACAGGCGCGGTAACAAAGACAGGCGCAGGAGCAGGGACAGGAGCAGGAAAACGCGTAAAGGCTGAAGGATATGGAAAACGCGAGAGAGCGGACGGGCGTCA
>CAZPGD010000003.1:4833-18028 GCA_964585865.1 uncultured Hungatella sp.
GAAAACGCGTAAAGGCTGAAGGATATGGAAAACGCGAGAGAGCGGACGGGCGTCAGTGAAGAAACCTACCGAAGCAAAAAGGATTTTTTTGATAAACTGAACGAAAGTTACGATCACATCACACAGATCCGTTCCGGCGGCGGCGGTATTATTTACGAAGCCTATCACAGAAGGCTCGGGCAAAAGGTAGTATTGAAAAAAATCCGCTCGGATAAGGTTGGCGTCATCGGGAGCGAACGGGAAATGAAAATCCTGATGAACCTGAAGCATACCTATCTCCCGAGGATCTATGATTTCTGGCACTATGAGGACGAAGTCTATACGGTTATGGAGTTCATTGAGGGGGAATCCTTTCAGGAACTTCTGGATGAGGGCAGGGTATTTAAGGAAAAAGATGTTATACGCTGGACGAGGCAGCTGGCGGAAGTTCTGGAATATCTGCATAATTCCGAGCAGCCCATCATTCACGGAGATATCAAGCCTGCCAATCTGATGCTGACTCCTCGGGGCGACATCTGTCTGATCGATTTTAATGTGTCGTTTCTGCTCGGCGGTTCGGCGGATCCGACTATCGGGTATTCGGAATATTATTCCCCGGTTGAACAGCTGATCCGGATGGAACTTGCGGACCCGGCGGATCCGGAATACGGCGCGCGGCCGGCCGGGCGCCGGGATAACGGCGCGGACCCGGCGGACCGGGAAGCCACGGAAGTACTTGACGCGGGACGTTATGAAAGAAGGACGGAAACGGCCGCCGGCCCCGCGGACATCAGGAAAACGGAAATGGCCGCCGGCCCCGCGGATATCGAAACGACGGAAGTTTTAAGCGGCGAGGCCGGTCCTTCGCAGACGGATATCCGGGAATTCCGCGCGCGAAAGGCCCGCGAGATGACGGAGATCTACGGGAAGCGGCTGAAAGTGGACGAGCGGAGCGATATTTACAGCGCCTGCGCCACCATGTACCACATTCTGACGGGCCGCCGGCCGGCGCCGTGCTATATGAGTCAGGTGCCGGCGGAAGAGGTGCTGCCGTCGGTTAATGACGCGTTTTCGCGTATTTTGTCCCGCGGCATGGAACAGGATCCGAAGAAGCGGTACAAAAATGTGTCGCAGATGCTGACGGCCCTGCGGAAGCTGGCGAAACTGACAAAGTCCTATAAGCGCCTGCTTCGCCGTCAGGATTTCGTGTTGATTGTTCTGCTGATCGTTTTCCTGGGCAGCGCGGGCGCCGCCTACGCCGGATGGGGGATGCGCACGGAGAGCGCGTTGGAAGAGAAGCTGGACACTGCCCGGGAATACTACGCGAACGGGCAGTACCGGGACGGCGTAACCTATCTGGAGCAGAATGTTCTGGAAGATCCGCTCTATCAGAACAGTCCCCGGATCGGCGAGGGGCACTACCTGGCCGGCGGGTGCTATCTCGAACTGGGGGATATTGCGGAAGCGGCCGGGGAATACCGGAGGGCGATTTTTCTGGACGATACGCAGCCGGCTTATTACCGGGATTACGGGATCGCACTGGCCAGGGGCGGCAATCCGCAGCAGGCCCGGGAAGCGCTTCTGCAGGCGCAGGCGAGGGGATTGGAAACGGACGGCCTCAAGCTTCTGGAAGGGGAAATCGCCAGTCTGGAAGGGGATTATAAGGGCGCCGAGGCGGCGCTCAGGGAATGTCTCGCGGACAGTGAAGACGATTCGGTGATCCTGCGCGCGGCTCTGAAGCTGGACGAGGTGCTGGAAGCCGCCGGGGGCGAGGACGCTTATCCGGAGCGGATCCGTATGCTGGAAGAAACGAGGGCGCGGCTTCCCAAAGAGCGGCTGCTGATGCTTTTGGAGCGGATCACGCAGGTGTACGGCGATTACGGGCAGCTTGCCGGGGACGCGTCCGCTACGGAAAAGGCGATCCTCGCGCTTTCCGAAATCATTGACATGGGCTACGGCACGCTGGTGGAATGGCTGGACAAGGCCGTGTACCTGCAGAGTCTCGGACGCTACGATGAGGCGGAAGCCTGTCTGCTGGAGGCGGACGGGATCTATCCGGATAATTATCTGATCTATAAGCGACTGGCGTTTCTGCAGCTGGAAATACCGGATTATGAAGCGTTTGACACGTATTTTCAAATATGCGACGGTCTCTATCAGAAACGTCCGTCCGGCGCGGAACAGGATATGGAAATGGAGTATCTCTACCGTATTTATGAGGAAGCGGTTCTGGAGGGCTGGCTGGAGGGATAGGAGAGGATATGGGCGATTATTTGTTTTACGGCGGACTGGCGGGCATGGCGGGAAGTGTGCTGCTGGCCCTGATCCTGATTCCCGTGTTCCGCTCACAGCGTAAGCGGAAACTGAAGGGAATCGAGAACGGAGAAGAATAGAAGAAAGGGCGGGAAAGCGCCGAAGGTGGAATTTTATGAAAAAATTATGGAAAAATCATAAATTGCTGGTGCTCGGGGTTCCCTGCGTGCTGGCCGCGGCGGTTGTGATCGGCGCGCTGTTCTTTCATTTCCGCAGATCCGCCCGGGTCGGCGAATACATCGAGGACGCGAACCGGTACCTTTCCGAACTGGACTATGAGCAGGCGATCGCGTCCTACCGGCAGGCGCTGGATCTGGATAAAGGGAACCGGGAAGCGAACCTGGGACTGGCGGAGGCATATGACGCCAGCGACAGGACGGCTTACGCGGAAGACGTTTACAAGGACATGCTGGAACGGGACGGCGGCCAGGCGGACGTGTACGAGCGGCTGGCGGATCTGTATATGCGGGATGACAAACTGGACGAGGCCAGGGAACTTCTGGATCAGGCGGTGACAGAGGTGCAGGATGAGGAGATTACGAGACTGCGTCAGATCACCCGCCCGGAGCCGCCGGCGTCCACGTATGACGGCGGCGCCTATGCGGACCGTATTCTTGTGGAACTGATTCCTTCGGCCGAAATGCAGACGATCTACTATACGCTGGACGGGAGCGCCCCGACGGAAGAATCCGCCGTGTATGAAAAACCGCTTATTTTGCGGAACGGGAAAACGCAGATCAAGGCCATGGCCGTGAACGCGGCCGGTTATCAGAGCGATATCGCGGTATGGGATTACGATATTCAGATTACGGACGTATTGGTTGAGTTAAAGGAGCCGGTGATCGAGCGGATGGTGCGCCGGGAGCTGCAGATCCCGGACGGCGAGCGGATCTATAACGACGATCTCGCGCAGATCACGGAATTATACATCGTCGGTACGGGCATGGCGAATCTGTCGGATCAGAGCAGCGTGTATCTGCGGGAGGACGCCTATACGATCGACGGTTCCGGCTACAGCCTGTCCGACAGCGGGCAGATCGGGACGCTCGATGATCTGCAGTATATGCCGTTTCTGGAAAAAGCGGCCATAACCTATCAGCCGGATCTGGATATCAGCGGCCTTGCCCGGTGTACGGGGCTTAAGGAACTCTGCCTGGTGGGGGACGATCTGAACAGCCGGGATATCGGGGTTCTGAGCGGACTGACCGGGTTGGAACAGCTGAATCTGGGATGGAACCAGATCCAGGACATTTCCGCTTTGAGCGGGCTGACCGGTCTGCGGTCGCTGGGACTGTGGGGGAACCAGATCCGGAACCTGCAGCCGGTGTCGGGCCTTGTGAATCTGGAGTATCTGGATTTCGCGGACAACAGCGTGCAGGATATTTCGCCGGTGGCGGGATTGTCCCGGCTGAAGCAGCTGTGGATGTATTATAACCGGGTCAGCGATATCAGCGCGGTTTCCGGGCTGGCCGATCTGGAAGTTCTGATGATTCGCGATAATCCGATCGGCAATCCGGAAGCGGTGCGCGGCATTTATCCTCATCTGACCAGGATCGACACGGATATTCTGGGGCTGGGAGGTGAAGAATGATGCGGGAGACGAAGAAAAGAAATAAGAAATACCTTCCTTTGCTGATTGCCGGGATCGTGCTCCTTCTGGCGGCCGCGGCGGTTGGCGGGTTGATTTTTTTCAGGACACGGAGACTGGAAACGCAGGTGCGGCAGCAGAATTATGTCGCTTCCCGGCTGATCGAGATGGGGGACTACGAGCAGGCCAGGGTTCTGGCGGCGCAGACGGATCAGATCCGCAACAATCAGACGTCCCGGCAGCTTCTGGTGCTGGCGGCCGGCTTCCAGTCGGACTATGCCGCCGGTATCCGCTACGCGGACGGATATCTGGAGCAGCAGGAGGATGAGACGATCCGGGCCGCGCGGATGGCCATGGCCGATTTTGTGGCCGAAGAGGAAACGCTTGAGAATGAGGAGACGTATTATGAGGATTGCGAAAAGCTGAAAGAGCAGACGCGGACCGAGCTTTTGAAACTGCTTTTGCAGGTGCAGGAAACGATCAAGGTCAACCGATCCGGCGAAAGCATTCTCGCGATGCTGGACATGATGTCTTCGGATGGGCAGGGGCTGACGTCCGACGCGCTGGCGGAACTGGAAAAGGACGATTCGCCCTTAAGCCGCAAGATGCGGACCGCTTACGCGATCCAAACCGGAGATTATACGAAGGCTTACGAGACGGCGGAAAAGACGTTTAAGGAGAACGACTCCTTTGAGAACAGGGCGTTGCTGGCCAATCTGGTGGCGAAGAACGGGGGCCCGGCCGGCGGAAATGACAGCCGGACGGAGAAGCTTCGGCAGGAAAGGGAGGAACTGCAGCGGCGGCTTGATACGCTGGAATCGCAGAACGCCCAGACGGACTCCGGGCAGAGCAGACTTACGCGGCAGATGGAGAATCTCAGGGGAGAGATACGGGATTATGACGACGCGATCGCGTCCGAGCCGGTTAAACGCGCGATTAATTTCATTGAGACGACGACTCCCGTATCGGAGCGGGCCACCGTGTCTTACCGGCTGGAACTGGCGCAGCTTTACTATCAGGCGGCGGATCGGGAGCGGGCCAGGGAACTTCTGGTGGATGTGATTACGGAGGACGATAAGAACCACGATCCAGCGAGTATGCTGCTGGATGATTTTATCGAGGTCTATCAGATCATGAACGGCCGGGAGGACACTCCGGATTATCTGGACGGGCAGCTTACGGATGTGGAGATCGTCTGGGACCGCATCGCGCAGCTTTTGAATTTTATCGGGAGCGGCTGGCAGTACGCGGAGGCGGAGTCATTTTACGGCTATGTGCTGAGCGTTCTGGATGAACTTTACAACGGCGTGATTATTCGCGCGATCGACGCCACCCGTTTCCCCGCCGTGCGTGTGACCGTGAACGCGGCGATGGAACTGGATAAAAATCTGGTAAAGGATAATTTTACGCTGCTGGAAATGGGAGAGCCGGTCCCGGATTTTGAACTTATTGCTCCGGAGGAACAGGCGCAGAGCGGGGAAATGTCCGTGGTGCTGGTCGTGGATCACAGCGGAAGCATGGGCGGTTCCCCGATGGAGGATACGAAGAAGGCCGTTTCCAATTTTGTTAAGAACGTGGACGATGCCGCGCGGGTCGGGCTGGTGATATTTGACGATTCCGCCTCCGTGGAATGTGAACTGACCGGGGATCGGAACGCGGTGCTGCGCGCGGTGCGGGCGGTGGAAGCGGACGGCGGCACCAATATTTATTCCGGTTTGGAGAAAGCCGGGGAGGTCTTAAATCATGTATCCGGCCGCAAAATCGTGATCCTGCTTTCCGACGGCGAGGACGGGAGCCGCGATTCCATCGATACCGTTCTGGACGATCTGAACCGGAAGAATATTTACGTGTACAGCGTAGGTTTCGGCGGGGCCGATACGGAGTATTTAAGCTATATCGCCACCCGCTGCAAGGGAAAGTTTATCCAGGCGGACTCGAGCGAAATGCTGGGGGAAATCTATTCGGCAATCGGGAATTATATGGCAAACGATTATATCCTGCAGTTTGACGTGGTGGTGTCGCCGGAGGAATTCGCGCGGAACGTGCGCGTGTCCGTGGACGTCAACAACGCGTTCGCGGAAGAGGATTATTATGTGGGCGTTCCGTACGAGAGCATCCGGGACGAGGCCGATCTGGGGCCGGAGGCAGATTATTTCCGCGAGGTCGGCGGTTCGAAAATGGACGGTCGGTAGGGGAGGTTGATCGTGATGAAGAAAAAGGGATACATACGCAAAATGATCGGGGTCGTGCTGTTTCTTCTGGCGCTTGCCTTTCTGGCTCTGGCTGTCTTTCTGTTTACGAAAACGCTCGGGACCGCGCTGCTGTTTACCGACGCGCGGGTCGGAAGGTTCGCCAGATATTACTGGATCCTGCTGATTGCGGCCGTTCTGTGCCTGGCCGCGGGACTGATCCTGCTGAAGCGGAAGAAGAAGGAGAAAGCGGCCGCCGGGGCGGGCGGGGAAGAAGCGGGTAAGGCAGAACCGGCGGCGCCGGCCGGAGCGGTACAGGAGGAAACGGCGGGCGCGGCGCCGCGTGAGGAAGGAGCGGCGGAGACGGCGCGAGCGAAGAAGCCGGCGAGGAAGCTGCGCGCGGGAAAGACGGCGGAAGCGGTACGGGCGGAAGGGCCGGCGGAAGCGAAGAAGCTGATGGCGCCGGGCGCGGGAAAGCCGGTTGAGACGCCGCAGGCGGGAGAAGTGCTTGAGAAAGCGCGTGCGGTTGAGGCGGCACAAGCGAAAGGAGCGGCAGAAGCGCCGTACGCGGGAAAGCCGGCAGAGGCGGAGCAGGAGGAAGTACGCGCGGGAGAACCGGCAGAGGCGTCGAAAGCGGAAAAGCCGGCTGAGGAACCGTGCGCGGGAGAACCGATAGAGGTGTCAAAGGCGGGAACGCCTGCTGATGGCGCGTTTCAGAAGACTGTGCCGGAAGGGCGGACGGAAGTTGAAGTGCCGGCTGTGGCGGCACGTGAGGCAGTACGCATGGGTGACTCGGGCGCGGCAGCGCGGGCAGAGACTCTGCGCGCGTGCGGGCCGGCTGAGACGCCGTGTGCGGGAACGCCGGAAGAAGTGCCGCGTGCGGGAGCACCGGAAGAGACGCCGCGTGCGGAAGCACCGGCGGAGAAACCGCCGGCGGGGAGCGCGGCGGGCGGGGATGTCTCGCCGGCGAAAATCAGGGAAGCACCCGCGTTTTGCCCGCAATGCGGCAAGCCGATTAAAAAGGGGAACCGGTTCTGCATTTACTGCGGTTATAAATTGTAACGGTTCAGACGGCGGGCCGTCCAAATGTCCGCGGGTTTACGCGGAGATTATGCCGTATGCCGTAACGGTTCAGACGGCGGGCCGTTCAAATGTCCGCGGTTTTATGCGGAGATTGTGCCGTACGCCGTAACGGTTCAGACGGCGGGCCGCTCAAACGTCCGCGGGTTTACGCGGTGGCAGCGCCGCGCACAGCGGGATTCCTCTTTTCATCCGCTGTGAAAAAGGCGGCATAGCCTGATATTGAGGAAATGATCACGGGTCACGGGAGGAGCGTTATGGAAAAACCGGTGGAAATGTCGGTTACGGAAAAGGAATCCTTGGAGAATTCAAAAAATTTTATTGAGCAGGAGATTGAAAAAGATCTCGCGGAGGGGGTGTACGACCATGTCCAGACGCGTTTTCCCCCGGAGCCGAACGGGTACCTGCATATCGGACATGCCAAGTCGATCCTGCTGAATTACGGATTGGCGAAGAAATACGGCGGCAAGTTCAATTTCCGTTTCGATGATACCAACCCGACGAAGGAGAAAACCGAGTTCGTGGAGTCGATCATTGAGGACGTGCGCTGGCTGGGAGCTGATTTTGAGGACAGGCTGTTTTTTGCTTCCGATTATTTTGAGACTATGTACGAGTGCGCGGTGCTGCTGATTAAGAAGGGGAAGGCATTCGTCTGCGACCTGAGCGCGGAAGAAATCAGGCAGTACCGGGGCGATTTTACGACGCCGGGTAGGGAGAGCCCCTACCGGAACCGGAGTGTGGAGGAGAATCTGCGGCTGTTCGGGGAAATGCGGGACGGCCGCTACGCCGACGGAGAAAAGGTGCTGCGGGCGAAGATCGATATGGCCAGTCCGAATATTAACATGCGTGATCCGGTCATTTACCGCGTGGCCCATATGAGTCACCATAACACGGGGGACAAATGGTGCATTTATCCGATGTATGACTTCGCCCATCCGATTGAGGACGCGGTCGAACATGTTACCCATTCGATTTGCACCCTGGAATTTGAGGACCACAGGCCGCTCTATGACTGGGTGGTGCGGGAATGCGAATTTGAGAACCCGCCGCGGCAGATCGAATTCGCGAAACTCTATCTGACCAATGTAGTCACCGGCAAGCGTTATATCAAGAAGCTGGTGGAGGACGGGATCGTGGACGGCTGGGATGATCCGCGTCTGGTGACGATCGCGGCGCTCAGACGGCGCGGCTATACGCCGGAGTCGATTCAGAAGTTCGTCGATCTGGTGGGCGTGTCCAAGGCCAACAGTTCCGTGGATTACGCGCTGCTGGAGTATTGTATCCGCGAGGATCTGAAACTGAAACGGCCGCGCATGATGGCGGTTCTCGATCCGGTGAAACTGGTTATTGACAATTATCCGGAGGGGCAGACCGAGATGCTGACGGTCCCGAACAATACGGAGAATGAGGAGCTCGGTTTCCGCGAGGTTCCGTTTTCCCGGGAACTCTACATTGAGCGGGACGATTTTATGGAAGTGCCGCCGAAAAAATATTTCCGTCTGTTCCCGGGCAATGAGGTGCGTCTGTTCGGCGCGTATTTCGTGACCTGTACCGGCTGTGAAAAGGACGCCGAAGGCAATGTGACCGTCGTGCACGCCACCTACGACCCGGAGACGAAAAGCGGTTCCGGTTTCAGCGGCCGGAAGGTGAAGGGTACGATCCACTGGGTATCGGCGCCTTCGTCCGGGAAGGCGGAGTGCCGTCTTTATGAGAACATCGTGGATGAGGAGAAAGGGAAACTGAACGCGGACGGGACGCTGAACCTGAACCCGAACTCCCTGACCGTGCTGAAGAACTGCCGCGTGGAGCCGGCGCTGAAGGACGCGAAAGCCTACGACAGCTTTCAGTTCATGCGCAGCGGTTATTTCTGCGCGGACTGTAAGGACAGCCGCGCGGGCGCGCCGGTCTTTAACCGGATCGTGTCCTTGAAAAGTTCATTCAAGCTGCCGAAGCAGGGGGTTCCCGAAACATAGAAACGAGGATCCCCGAAGCATAGGAACAGGGGGTCCCAAAGCATTGAAACAGGCGGTTCGCGAAGCAAAACAGGGAGTTCCCGAAACATAGGAACAGGCGGTTCGCGAAGCAAAACAGGGAGTTCCCGAAACATAGGAACAGACGGTTCCTGAAGCAAATAGGGAGACCCGAAGCGAAATATGGGGTTTCCGAAGCATAAAAACACGGCGGAGAGATGGCTCTCCGCCGTGTTTTTATAAAGGTTGTAGATTACGGTTGGCGTTCTTCGGCGTGCGCCTGTGCGGGGCTTGTTTTTCGCCGCTCCGGCTGCATTAGCCGGCCGTGTTTCTCAGGCGTTTACCCCGGCTTTTTCCGTATCATCCTCGACGGTCGTCCCCGCTTCCGCGGGTTCGTCTTTCGCCGCTTCGGCTGCTTCCTGCGCGTTCTCGCAGGCCGCTTCTTCAGCCTTTTCCGCGTTCCCGCAAGCGGCCGCTTCGGCTTTTTCCGCGTTCTCGCAGGCGGCCTCTCCGGCCTTTTCCGCGTTCTCGCAGGCGGCCTCTTCGGCTTTTTCCGCGTTCTCGCAGGCGGCCTCTTCGGCTTTTTCCGCGTCTCCGGCGGCTTCTTCCGCGGTTTCCGCCGCGTCCTTACATTTCTCGGTCTTGTTTTTCACGGTCTCCTTGACCGTGTTGACGGTACTTTTCACCTTGTTGACCGCCTGGCCGGCCGCGTCCTTGATCGCTTCCTTCGCCTCTTCCACCTTCGGGGAAAGCGTCACGTACGTGCGTTTCGTCTTCTCCTCCTCTTCCTCCTCGTCCTCTCCCTCAAAATCGTGGAAGTCCTCGTCCAGTTCCTTGCTGAAGGAACGGTACTTCAGATAATAAGAGATCGCGGCGGCCGCCGTCCCGACGGCAGCTGTTAAAGCTACAAATTTAAATACTTTCTTTTTTTCCATGATAGAGTTACCCCTTTCCTTTTCGGATTCTTTTCCTTTATTGTAATACGATTGCCGCAAAAAGGGAAGAGATATATTAAGAAAATTTTAGAACCGGCGGAACCTTTCTATTCCGGTCTTGACGGGAAAGAAAGGGTCGACTATGATGGGGCAGGGGCTGAAGGTTCGAATCCGTGGCGTGTTCACATGCCGACGGACGAATAACTTTATGACCCGTCCTGACATGAGGAAGAAGTGTGGCAGGGGCCCCACGGATTCCGAATGCCGGGCAGGGGCTCGGCGGATTCCGAATGCCGGGCAGGATTGCGGGAGTGCGAAGCACGGAATAATCCGTCCGGCACCATTTGACATTTAATACTGCGCGGCGATCCGGCGGAAAGGGCCGGGCGGGGCGGTAGGACAGGGCGGCCGGGCGGGGCGGTAGGACAGGGCGGTCGGACATGGCGGTAGGACAGGGCGGCTGAGAAACGGATTTCGCGACAGAACGGGCCGTATAACGGCGGAAAGGAAAGGGTATTCCTTATGGCTTCACAAAACACACAGAGCGACATGGGAAGCGGCAGGGTTGACAAACTTTTGCTTCAGCTGGCGGTTCCTTCGGTGGTGGCGCAGGTCATTAACCTGATGTACAACATTGTCGACCGCGTCTACATCGGGCATATTCCCGGGACGGGGGCGGCGGCCCTGACCGGCGTGGGGCTGTTCATGCCCATTCTTATGCTGATTAACGCGTTCGCGACGCTGGCGGCGGCCGGAGGCGCGCCGCGCGCGGCCATCGCCATGGGGCAGGGGGACCGGGAGGCCGCCGAGAAGATCGTCGCCAACTGCTTCACCGTGCTGCTTGTTTTTGCCCTGGTGCTGACGGCGGTGTTCTACGTCTCCGCCCCGGCGCTTCTGCGCATGTTCGGCGCCAGCGACGTGACGCTTCCGTATGCCGTTGCTTACAGCCGCATCTATATTTTGGGCAGCGTGACCGTTCTGCTGGTCATGGGGATGAATCCCTTCATTACCACGCAGGGTTTTGCCAGAACCGGCATGATGACGACCGCGATCGGCGCGGTTATCAATATTATTCTGGATCCTGTTTTTATTTTCGTCCTGAAAATGGGCGTGGAGGGCGCGGCGCTGGCCACCGTGCTCAGTCAGGCCGTGGGCGCGCTGTGGATCCTGCGCTTCCTTACCGGACCGGAAACGCTTCTTCGCCTGCGTCCCCGCAACATGCGGCTGGAACCCCGCGTGATCCTGCCCTGTCTGGCGCTCGGTTTTTCCTCCTTCGTCATGCTTTCCACTGAGAGTCTGCTGTCGATCTGTTTCAATTCCAGCCTGGCCCGCTACGGCGGCGACATTGCCGTCGGCGCTATGACCGTCATTACCAGCGCCAGTCAGCTGGCCAGTATGCCGATCCAGGGATTCTGCCAGGGCGGACAGCCCATTATCAGCTTCAATTTCGGCGCGAACAAGCCGGAGCGTGTCAAGAAGGCGTTCCGGCTGGTATTCTGCGTCTGCGTGGCCTACGCGGCCCTGTTCTGGGTCCTGATGATGGCCGTGCCGGGGCTGATAGCCGGTATTTTCACCTCGGACGCGGAACTGGTACGGTACACCGAATGGGCAATGCGCATCTATATGGCGGGGATTTTCGCCATGGGGTTCCAGACCAGCTGCCAGCAGAGTTTCATGGCGCTGGGCCAGGCGAAAATCAGCCTGCTGCTGGCCTGCCTGCGCAAGCTGATTCTGTTGATCCCGCTTATCTTTATCCTGCCGGCGTTTTTTGACGACAAAGTGTTCGCGGTCCTTCTGGCGGAGCCGGTCAGCGATATTATCGCCGCGGCCGTCACGACCGGCATGTTCTTCAGCCGGTTCGACAGGATTCTGAAAAAGGGCGCGGCGAACGTTTAGGCGGAGCGGGGCCCGGCTCCCGTCCGTCGCGGGGCGTGTTCCGTCCGTCACGCGGGCCGGGCTCCGTTTGCTGCATGGCCCGGTCCCCGACCGCTGCGGGGCTGCTTCCGTCCGTTACGTGGGCAGGTCCCGGCCGTCGCAGGACACGTTCTGTCCGTCACGGGCCCGGCTCCGACCGCTGCGAAATCCGGCTTTGGCTTCTGCGAAGTCCGGTTCCGGCCGTCGCGGGGCGTGTTCCGGCTGTCGCGTGATCCGGTTCCGGCCGTCCCGGTCGTTCACAAAAAAAACACAAAAAAATTAGCACTCATCTCTTGACACTGCTAACAGAAGGTGGTATAACAATGCTTGGAATTGATAGGGAATCCTAGCAACGAACCATTATTTCATCAAGGAGGAGATATAAATGAAGCTGACACCATTATTCGACAGAGTCGTACTGAAGCAGCTGGAAGCGGAGGAGACCACGAAATCCGGAATCGTACTTCCCGGACAGGCGAAGGAGAAGCCGTCGCAGGCGGAAGTGATCGCGGTTGGCCCCGGAGGCGTCGTGGACGGCAAGGAAGTCACCATGCAGGTGAAGGCCGGGGATAAGGTTATTTACTCCAAGTATTCCGGCACGGATGTGGAAGTGGATGACGAGAAATATGTGGTTGTGAAGCAGAGCGACATCCTGGCGATTATCGAGTAATCGCGGGGCAACATAGAATAAACTGGAGGAATGTTATTATGGCAAAGGAAATTAAGTTTGGTGTAGACGCAAGGAAAGCGCTGGAGTCCGGCGTAAATCAGCTGGCGGACACGGTTCGCGTGACATTGGGCCCCAAGGGACGCAACGTAGTTCTGGATAAATCGTACGGCACCCCGCTTATTACCAATGACGGCGTGACCATCGCGAAGGAAATCGAACTGGAAGACGCTTTTGAGAATATGGGCGCCCAGCTGGTGAAGGAAGTCGCCACGAAGACGAACGACGTGGCCGGCGACGGCACCACGACCGCTACGGTTCTGGCACAGGCCATGATCAATGAGGGCATGAAGAACCTGGCCGCGGGCGCGAACCCGATCGTCCTGCGCAAGGGCATGAAGAAGGCAACCGACGCCGCCGTGGACGCCATCGCGGAGATGAGCCAGCCCATCAGCGGCAAGGAGCAGATCGCGAGGGTAGCGGCGATTTCCGCTTCCAGCGACGAAGTGGGCGAGATGGTGGCGGACGCCATGGAGAAAGTCTCAAAGGACGGAGTCATC
>CAZPGD010000004.1:0-2512 GCA_964585865.1 uncultured Hungatella sp.
AAAGTCATGCTTTTCCGTGCAAGCACGAAACGCATGACCTTTTGACCCTGGCTGCATCATAAAAATAATACGGCACTTCTACCATCAGCATGGCGCTCCAGCCGATGGCGCAGGCAAACGGTACGCCGATGATCCCGTAGCGGGGCGTCAGCAGATATACGAAAACCACCCGCAGACTGGTCTGGATGAATGTTCCCAAAAGAGTCATTTTCATATTCTTCCGTCCCCGGAAATACCCCTGGAACCCATTGGTAAAGGCCGGGAACAGATAGAAGAAAGCCATAACGCCCAGATAGCGGCTCCCTTCCTCCACAACATTCGCGGCCGCGCCGGTGACGAACAGTCTCATGATCGGAACGCGCAGGAAACAGACCGCGGCACAGACGAAGACCCAGTAACCGAATTCCAGCAGCAGACCGACGCGAAATCCCCGGCGGATCCGTTCTTCTTTCCCGGCCCCGGCGTTCTGCGCAACAAACGTGGTAATGCCGTTTGCTATGCTCTGTTCCGGCGTAAAGGCATAATCGTCTACCCTTGTTACCGCGTTGAAAGCGGCCATCACATCGACGCCGAGGGGATTGACCGCGCCCTGGATCAGCAGTTTTCCGACCGGCTGGCAGGACTGCTGCAGCGCCGTGATCCCGCCGTACTGCAGGGTCTGTTTCAGCAGCCCCCGGTCCATCTTCAATTCCGGCCTTTCCAGCCGCAGTTCCGGGATTTTGCGGTAAACATACAGGATACAGAGAATGGCGGACAGCGCCTGAGCTGCTACCGTGGTCAGCGCCGAACAGATGATGCCGAAGCCCAGACCACCGATGAGAATGATATCCAGCACACCGTTGAGAACGGAGCAGAATGCCAGAAACTTCAACGGGGTCCGGGAATCGCCCACACTTTTCAGGGCGGAAGATACCGCGTTATAAAAGAAGGTGAAGGGCGCTCCCAGAAAAATAATCCGCAGATACGCCCCCGCGACGGAAAGAATTTCCTCCGGCACATACAGCGCCCGCAAAAGCCGCTTCGTTGCCAGAATACCCACAGACACCACAATCAGAGAGAAATATACGCCGAATATGGCGGTCGTGGCCAGTTCCCGTTTCAGCAGTTCCATTTTTTTCGCGCCGAAAAAATTGCTCATCAAAACGGAAGCCCCGATGCAGATCCCGGATATGCCCAGCACGATGAGGTTCATGACCGGAGAACATGTCCCGACCGCGGCGAGGGCCTCCTTTCCGATAAAACGGCCGACGATCATGGAGTCCACCGCGTTGTACGTCAGCTGAAACAGACTTCCCAGAACCAGCGGAACCGAGTAGGAAATCAGGTGCCGGGGGATGCTTCCCTCCGTCATATCGTTTACCATGGCCGGTCCGCCTCCTTCCCTGCGGGCGTTTTCCCTTCCGGACACTGCTCCGTTCGGGGCCTGCTTCTCCCTGCAGACGCTTCTCCGTCAGGGTACCGCTTCTCCCTTTGAATGCTTCCCCTTTCGGGTACCGCTTCCTCTTCCGGACACTGCTCTGTCCGAACTTCGCTTTCCCTTCTGCGCTTCTCCGTTTAGACGCTTCTCCCCGCTTCAGACGCTTCCCCCGCCCGGACCCCGTTTTCCCCCCGTCCGGGGCGCATCCGCGTCCGTCTACCGCAGCACGATGTCCCCGTCTTTTATCACATAGTTCCTATCCGCGCCCAGCGCTCTCATCCAGCGTCTGGTTTCAATCGTTTTCCACGGGCCGCTTCCCGGTCCGCCGCCGTTGTCATTATCCCAGAGCCAGGCGGGCGCGGACCACAGGCAGATCTTCGCGCCGATCGCTTCATAGACTTCCTTTCCCGCTCCGTCCTGTCCGTGGTGCGCCATCTGCACGATATCGGCCTGCAGAGCCTCCCGCGGAACGGTCCGGAGAAACTGCTCCCCGCCCCGCACACCCAGATCGCCCAAAAACAGGATGCGGACGCCGTTCATGTCGGCGCGATATACCACGGAACTGTCATTAATCGGATTGCCCGTACCGTAATACGCCTGATTCAGAACCGTCACCTGGATCCCGGCGGCCTGGATCGTCGTGCCGGCCGCCACGGTACTGTTCACTTTTCCGGCCGGCTGCGCCGCGAGACGCTGACAAAACGCTTCCACAAACGGGGCCATCCCGGCATCCGCCGCCCGGTACCATCCGGCATCCGTCAGATTGGTATAGATATGGTCGATCGCGATGCCGGCATCCGCTCTGTTCAGGATCTCATAAAGCGCGCCGGCATGATCGGAATCGGGGTGCGTGATCAGCCACGCGTCCACATGACCGCCGCGGGCCTGAATTGCCTGCAGCAGATAATCCGCGTCTCCGACCCAACCGCCGTCCACCACAATAAGACCGCCTTCTTTCGACTGCAGGATCACGCTGAGCATCTGCGCCCCGGTCTGGCTGGACAGCATTGCCAGGCTCCCGCCGCCGAAAAGCGCCTCCTCCTGTCCGCTGACCGGCGTGGCGTCCACCGGCAGGACGTCGCCCGGCCCCCTGAG
>CAZPGD010000004.1:2612-8808 GCA_964585865.1 uncultured Hungatella sp.
GCGGTTTCTGAACCCTGCGCACTTCCCGAAGATCCCTGCGCGGCTCCGGAATCCTGTCCTGTTCCCGAGCCTTGCGCCGTCTCCGGTTCCTGTCCCGTCCCCGGTCCCTGCGCGGCTCCCGGTCCCTGCGCCGTCCCCGGTCCCTGCGCGGCTCCCGGCCCCTGCGCCGTCCCCGGTCCCTGCGCCGTTTCCGTCGCCATAACACCTGCGGGAAAAGCCAGGCTCATCACCAGTGCCGCGGCGCAGACGGCGGCCGCGGCACCCGTTTTCTTCATTGTGTTCCGGAACAAACCGGCGCGCTGCCGGTCTTTTGTCAAAATCTTTCCTTTCATTTCACCATTCTCTCCTTCCGTCACGGTTTCCGGACACCCGGTCCTTCCGCCGCGGGCCTCACATTTTCAAAATCCTCCGCAATCACGTTCCAGGCCGCGTCCATGCCGTAATATTCCTTCACATAGTCCTGACTCCTCTCGCTCAGGGCCAGGCAGGACTCCGGGCTCAGATAAATCCCCGTTACGGCTTCCGCAAACGCCTCCGCCTGATCCGCGATTACCATGATCTCCTCGGCATGGGGGATCCCCTCGGCCCCGATGGACGTGGTCACGACAGCCGCTCCGTTATACAGGGCCTCGACCACCTTGCCCTTCACGCCCGCTCCGTAGCGCAGGGGCGCCGCCACCAGACGGGTCGTATCATAGAGCCGCGTCAATTCCTCATCGCTGACAAAGCCCTTAACGACAACTCCCGGCTGCTCCTGTTCCAGCGCCTGTATTTCCTCCGTCACCCGCGAACCGACCACATAAAACTTCGGCGGCTCCTGTCCTTCCTCCGCCACGCGGGCGCGGATCAGCGGATACACCTCTTTCACGAACCACAAAACGGCGTCCGTATTCGGCGGGTGGGCGAAGCCTCCTACAAACAGGATGCCTTCCCTTTCCGCGAAATTCCGCGGGATGTTCTCTCTGAATTCATCGTAAACATAGGCTACGATATCCTTCACCGGGATCGTCCCGTCCTCTTCCTTAATCGCGTCCCTCTCCACGCGGGACGGGAAATAGGACATGTCTACCTTATAGAACAGGGACATCTCAATCGCTTTCCAGTAATCGGCCGCCCGGCGCCTGTCCGGATCCATGGTCAGGGCATACTCGCGCCCTTCCCGCAGATAATGCAGGTCATGGCCGTAATAGATCAGCTTGATATCCGTATTTTCGCGAAGGAAATCCACGTATTTGGCCGCGATATGGGGACGGTTCAGATACGCGACGGCGATATCCTTTCCGTGAGCGCTCAGCCAGTTCCAGATTCCCGCCTCATACTCCGCGCCGGAGAGGATCTCGATCCCCATCTGTTCCAGAGCGGTCGAATACGGCTCCTCATGGGCAAAATTATCTCCCAGGAATTTCACCGTAAACCCATGCCGCAAAAACATTTTCAGATACTGGTACGTCGTCCGGGAGCCGGCGTCCTTGTCAAAGGAGGGCACATAATGGTCGATTACGAGAATGATCGGCTTCCCCATGCCGCGCTCCCTTGCCAGAAACGGGTCCGGATTGCCCGTGTTCTCACACTGTTTCGCCAGTTCGGCCGCCCATTTCTCTTTCAGCTTCTCCTCATTCTCCGCCTGGTACCGCTTTAGTCCGCTCCCGTTGACGTCCGTCCCGTTTGAGGTTCCTTCATAATGGATCACCCTGGAAAGCGGCTGATAGACCACGCGGTAGCCGGCCTTGCGGACTTCAAAGGCCAGATCCGAATCCTCACAGTAAGCCGGAGCGTACCGCTCGTCGAATCCGCCGATCTGCTCCCACAACGCGCGCGGCAGCAGGATCGCCGCCCCGGAAATATAATCGACCTCTTTTACGTAATTATACTGCGGCTTCTCCGGATCATCCAGACGGCCGTAATTCCAGCCGGAGCCGTCGCTCCAGATAATGCCGCCCGCCTCCTGCAGCCTGCCGTCCGGATACACCAGTTTCGACCCGACCAGCCCGACAGACGGGTCGGAACGGATCAGATTCACCAGAGAGCCGAGCCAGCCCTTCGTTACCTGCGTATCATTGTTCAGGAACATCAGGTAACGGCCCCTCGCTTTTTTCGCCGCCTGATTGCAGTTTTTCAAAAAGCCCTGATTCGTTCCGCTCCGGCAGATCGTAAGGCCCTCCGCGTAACGTTCCAGATGTTTCGTGGCATCCGTGGAAGCGTCGTCGGCGATCACGACCTCATACGGAACGTCCTTCGTATGTTCCAGTACGGAAACAAGGCAGGCATACGTGTAAGCGATCTGATTGTAAACCGGTATGATCACGGAAACTTCCGGCTGCTCCGTCCGGGGAAATACAAGCTTCCCGTGCTCCCGGTAAAGATCCCCGATCTCGAAATCCCCGTCGCGCAGATTCTTCCCCTCTTCCGTCCGGTAAACCCTGTAAGAGCGGACCGGGTGCAGCAGATATTCCTTCCGGTAACGGAGTTTCTTCCTCTCCGCGGAGCCCTTCGGGTATTTGGCGTTGAATTTCTCGCCCAGTTTCCGGCGGACTTTAAAAATCAGTGCCTCGTGGCCGTTCAGATACGTCAGCGTTTTGCCCATTTCGTCGATCTCATGGCGCAAATCGCGGATCATGATCTCCAGATTCGCCACATGGTTATCCGTCAGACGCTTCACTTCCGTCATCTTCCGCATGGCGGCGTCCTGGTCGCGGATCCGGGTCTTCAGCCGTTCCTCGTTCTCCTTCGACTGGGACAGTTCCCGCTCCAGACGGCGCATTTCCTGATCCATCTCCGTAAAGCCCCGGACCGAACGCGGTTTCACCAGATAATTTTCCAGATAAATGGTCTGGTTCTCCCCGTGAACGTAATATTGGAAATTCCTTTCCATGGCGTCATAGACGGCCGCTTCTTCCGGCGCGATCCCGAATTTTTCCAGCCACTGCGGCAGGGTCCCGCAGCCGGGAAGAAGGCTCTTAAACTGCCGGTACGCGTAAAACAGGATCCGGTAGCGGATAAAGCTTAAGGGAACGGGGAAATGGAACACCCACTCATAGTCCAGGCAGTAACTCCCCTCGCCGGTCAGCAGCACATTTTCAAAAAGCAGATCAATATTGGAGACACGGAAGCAGGGGATATCCCACCTCTCCGTGTCCTTCAACTCCTCCGCGGACAAATCCTCCGCTCCCAGAAGCGCCCTCATTTCCTTTTCCCCGAAAACTCCGGCAAATTCCTCCGTTCCGCGAAAAGCGACCAGATCCGCCTCCTCCGCCGCCAGCAGCACGTCGATGGTCTGCCGGATCAGTTCTACGGGCTCTTTCCCGCCCAGAATCTCTTCGAGCAGGCGGCCGGAAAGCGTTTTCCCGGTCAGGTACGGAAATGTGACCGCGCTGCCGTCCGCGCGTTTTTTCCCTTCCAGATATTTCAGATATTTATGCTGGACGGACAGGGAGGCGTACTCCGACGTAAAATTGCGGATATGGGCCTTCCCTTCTTCCGTCAGGGCGCTCTTTTCCACCAGCCGCTTTTCGCTCCCGCCCAGGATCGTGGTCTTTAACTGGAAACATTCTCTTCTGGTCCGGTTGTATTTTATGTATTGCGGGCCGGTTTTCTGAATCGCTCTGCCGCCGCCCTTTCTCCATATGACAAAATAGGAACTGGCGTACTGATCGAACCGCCCGTCCCGGCAGACATCGTCATAGGCCGCCCCCATGTCAAAAAACGGATAGTCGGGAAAATCATAGGCCGCGACGGTGTCCGTCAACTCTCCCTCTTTCGGCGGGCGCGCGTCGGAGAAAATCATGACCGGCAGCTTATAGTCCGGCATCGGATAATAAAATTCCAGATCCGACCCGTCCTCCCGCTCGGACAGCAGCCGGGTCACGGCCTTTTTCGACAGGCTGTACCCGTCCTTTACCGCTCCCGCCCAGTACCGCACGCCAAACGGGTTGCAAACCGCCAGGATCAGTTCTCCGCCCGGCTTCAGAATCTGTTTCGCCATGCGGATCTGCTCTTCATGGTCCCGGTCGTCTTTCTCGTTCTGCTCCATATCGCCGATCAGGGTGACGTAATCATAGCGGTCCTTCGTCAGGGCCAGATACTCGGACAGCGTTCCCTGCACGTAGTGGATATTTTTATGCGCGCCCCGCTCCGCGTGGCGGAGACGGTTGATCTCCAGGTTCGCCCACGAAGGATCCAGTACGTCTACCCGGGACACCCTGCGGGCGTAAAGTCCCGTCAATGCGCCGAAATCGGACCCCACCTCGAGCAGTGTCCCTTCCCCGCGGAACGGGTACCATTCTACCAGGTTCTCCCTCTGGGGCGAAAGCGCGTACAGATATTCCAGGCGGGGATTGGCGCCGAGGATCGCCTTGCCGTCCGCGCCGTACGTCTTGATCAGCCCCAGCAGTTTCCGCTCCAGTTCTTCTCTTTCTTTCTCTGATTTCATACGGTCCCTCTCATCCTGCCGTGCCGGCAGTCTTTTTCTCCGCCCTTACTTCCGATTCCATGTCATAGACGCCTACCGTATTCTTGTTGGATATCACCGTCAGGTTCATCACGTCGTACAGACGGTGGTACACCGTAAGTTCCCCCTGTTCAAACCCGGTGCAGCTCATGGACAGCAAATACTCCCCTCCCTGCAGCGTCATCCGCTGGGTGAAGGAAACGTCATACTCATCGCCCGCATTTACCGGCTGAATATCGGTCCCCTCGTACATGGTGTTGGTCCCGCTCAGATCCGTTCCCTTCCTGTCCTTGATCGTATAGGTAAAGATCGGGGCGCGGACCGGCGCGTGGAAACGAATCTTCTCCCGGATGGTGAACTGCTCCCCCTTTAACAGAAGATTCGTCAGGTTCCCCCTCGAATCGAACAGCCCCATATCGTAGATCTCCGCCCGCCCGTCCCCGTACTCGGTACGGCTGGGATTGATCGTCAGCTTATCTTTCATAAGGCGGGGAGCGGCCTGCGTTCCGCCGTCTCCACCGGTTTGCGTACCGCCGCTTCCGGCCGCTCCATCGGTCTGCGTACCGCCGCTTCCGGCCGCTCCTCCGGTCTGCGTACCGCCGCTTCCGCCTGCCCCGCCAGTCTGCGTAACGTCGCTTCCGGCCGCTCCATCGGCCTGCGGCCCGCCGCTTCCGGCCGCCCCGCCTTCCCCGGACGCCGCGCGCCGCTCCGCCGCCAGTTCCTCTTCCAGCGATTCCATCTGGTTCGCCAGAATCTTTTTATACAGATCCACCATGTGACCGGCTTCCCCCTCGGCCACGAAATTGCCCTTGTTGAGCAGCACCACCTTGTCGCAGTATTTCAGAATACTGCCCATATCGTGCGTCACCATCAGAATCGTGGTTCCTTTCTCCCGGATCTCCTCCATGCGGCGGTAGCATTTGGCCTGAAAGAAAACGTCGCCTACCGACAGCGCCTCGTCCACGATCAGAATCTCCGGGTCCACGTTGATGGCCAGCGCGAAAGCCAGACGGACGAACATGCCGCTCGAGTAGGTTTTCACTGGCTGGTACACGAAATCCCCGATATCCGCGAAATCCAGAATATCCGCGAGTTTCGCCTCCATCTCCCGGCGGGAGAATCCCATCATGCTCCCGTTCATGAAAATATTTTCGATCCCCGTATAATCCATGTTGAAACCGGCCCCCAGTTCCAGCAGGGCCGACACCGTGCCGTTGACCGTCACCGTGCCGGTCGTAGGGGACAGTACGCCGGTGATGATTTTCAGTATGGTGGACTTCCCGGAGCCGTTGGTCCCGATAATCCCCACCGTCTGTCCCTTTTCCACGGAAAAGGAAAGGCCGTTCAGAGCATAGAAATTTCTATGGTACTCCCGGTGAAAAGGGTGAAGCGCCTCCTTCAGCCGGTCGATGGGCTTCTCATATAATTTATAGATTTTTGTCACGTCTTTTACGATGACGGCATTCTCCATGAATCTCCTCCGCGGGACCGCCCTTACGGTCCGTTTCCCGTTACAGCACGTCCGCGAAATGGGGCCGCAGCCGCTTAAACACTTTCAGTCCCGCCAGAAACAGCACGACGGTCACTGCCCAGAAATATACCGTCGACAGGGGCCGCTCCCAGAATCCGTTCCCCGTCAGCATACTGTCCCTGTAACCCGTGGAAATGTACCATACCGGATTCAGCTTCAGAATCCGATCCAGCCAGGCCGGATGATCGGGGAACATGGCCGGATCCCACATGATCGGG
>CAZPGD010000004.1:8818-17895 GCA_964585865.1 uncultured Hungatella sp.
CATGCCGAACTGCAGGCAGATACTGACGATCTGCGCCATATCCTTAAAAAACACGTTGACCGCGCAGGTAAAATATACCATTCCCAGTGACAGCACGCCGGTGGCGAACGTATAATACAGGACCTGGAACCAGGAGATTTTCGGGAACCACCCGTAGAGCACGAACACCGCCATCATGATCGCCACGAAAATCAGATGGACCAGCAGGCAGGACAATACCTTGATAACCGGCAGGATCTCTACCCGGAACACGACCTTCTTCACCAGGTACTGGTACTCCTGGAGGCACCCGGTCCCCGCGTTCAGCGACTCGCTGAAATAGAACCACGGCACGATGCCGGGTATCAGCCACAGCACATACGGGCAGCCCGGCACGGGAGGCGCGCTCTTAAACCCCATCTGAAATACAAAAAAATAGATCAGCACCGTGACGACCGGCTGAACGAACATCCAGATAATTCCGAAATAGGAACCGACGAAACGCTTCCGGAAATCCGATTTTGCCAGATCCCAGATCAGCCTCCGCCTGCGGATCACTTCTTTGACCAGTGACAACAGATCATTCATGCCGTTCCCTTCCCCGGGCGCTTCCCGTCCCGCTCAGAACCGGAACGTATCTTTCAGGCCGCCCCATTTTTGATCCCTTTCCGAAAGAATCAGTTCCATCCCCTCCTCGACGGGCCAGGCCACGCCGATGTCCGGATCGTTCCAGGCCAGGCCGCCTTCATCGCCGGGATGGTAGAAATCCGTCACCTTATAGACAAACTCCGCTTCATCGGACAGGACCAGAAAGCCGTGGGCAAACCCTTCGGATACGTAAAACTGCTTTTTATTCTCCGCGGTCAGTTCCACGCCGAACCACCGGCCGTACGTCGAGGAACGGACGCGCAGATCCACCGCCACGTCAAACACCCGGCCCCTGACCACGCGGACCAGCTTGCCCTGCGGGAACCTTTTCTGGTAATGAAGCCCCCTCAGCACGCCTTTTACGGACATGGACTGATTGTCCTGCACAAACGTCATATTCAGACCGGCGGCCCGGAAATCCCGCTGATTGTAAGTCTCGACAAAGTACCCTCTCCGGTCCGCGTGCACTTCCGGTTCGATTACGTATAATCCTTCGATGCCGCATGGCGTCACCGTTATTTTGCCCATAAGCGTCCTCTCCTTCTTCCGGCCGGCCCGTTATTCATCCGCGGCTTTGCCGCCTCTTACAGTCTCATGCACACCACGCTGAAAATCCGCAGCAGCACATAGAGATTGGCGCAATACATCAGATACAATATACTACGGTTTCGGTTCTTTGTCAAAACCAACCAGTCATTTTTGCAGGCCAGGAGAAAGGCCGGCAGAAACGGCAGGAAATACCGCCCCTGGACCCCTTCAATCACATTGGAACTTCTCGGCGTGCAGGCAATCAGCATGGACAGCATGGCCGCCGCCCCGCAGGCCGCGCAGAGCGCGAATACCCAGATCCGCCGCCCGCCGGTGAGAACCTGCCTGTCCCCCGGTGTCTTCAGAGCCAGACCGATCAGAGCGGCCGTAAAAAACAGTACAACCGGATACGGCACGTTCAGAACCGGATCCAGGTTCCCCAGCCGTTCGCCGATCATTGTCAGATGGTACTCGTCCGTCTGATGGACGAGGGTATTGTAAAACATCTGCAGCAGCAGTCCCGGCCGGTGCAGAAGCAGCGAAAGGCTGAAGCCCTCTTCCCCGTTTGACGTCAGGGCCGTCTCCGCCGGCACGGTCGCGTATCCGATCATGATCTCCCGGTTTACCAAAAGCATTGCCGCCGCGTAAGCGCCCAGCACGACCGCCGCCGAAAGGATCCACCTGCCGAAACCGCCGAACTTTTTCACCGGTACCAGCAAACACAGGCCGATCACCGGCGCGTAGATCATTTTGCAGGGACCGGCGACGGCAATGAGCACCGCCAGAAGCGCCACGTCCCGCACTCGCACCCGCTCCCTGACGTAGGCCAGATCCAGACAGACCGCCGTGAACAGGAACACGCAGGCCAGGATCATCACGTCATACGAATACGACGCCGACAGATGGAGCGTCATGGGAAGCAGCGCCGTCCCGAACAGGACCTCCCGGCCGAACGGCAGGCGCCGTATGGCCAGCGTCGTCACCGCCACGAAGAAGAACAGGTTAAACAGTCTCCCCATCCAGGCCAGTCCGAGGCTGTCCATGCGCAGCAGCCGCGCGGCGGCGATCCCCAGAGCCTGGGGAAAATAGGCGGCGGGCGTCGTGCTTACCGGCGGAAACGCGGTGACCGCCGTCTCCGTACCCAAATCCGGAACCGCGGCGGTTCCGCCGCTTTCCTCTTCCCCGTCCGGAAGCGCGACGGTTCCGCCGTTTCCCTCTCCCGTGTCCGGAAGCAAAGCGGTTCCGCCGCCCTCTTCTCCGAGCGGGACCGGCACTCCGTTTCGATACGCTTCCATAAGCTGCTGCTGGGGCGTCTTGCGGATCCCCAGGGCGACATCGTGTATGGTCCGGTACGTACTCTCCGTCAGCTTCTGTCCCAGAACCACCGGCGCGTCCCGCTCTGCCTCCCGGTCCGCCAAAGCTTCCTCCGCGCCGGGCAGTTCGTTCAAAAAGGACGCCCGCTCCCCGATTTTCCGGTAATAATCCCCTTCCATGCCTATCCTGTAATTGCCGTAGACATCTTCCAGGAACCAGTCCTCGAACCGCACCAGCACGTTCCCGTCGTCATGCCGCGCCCGCGTCCCCAGCAGACGGCTGGAAAGTTCATAGGCGGAAACATAATGACTGATCTCATCCGGGGCCGACATGGGCGGAAATACCGCCATATAGGCCAGGCCCAGACAGAGGCCCGCCGCCGGATAGATCCGCCAGAGCGCCGTTTCCCCGCCCTTTTTCTTCCCGTACAGCAAAAGCCATCCCATTGCGCCGGCGCTGCCCAGAAAAAGGCCCCACAAAATCACATAGGACTTTACCAGCCATACGTCCCCGGAGGCGTAGGCGCCGGCACGGACATCAAACAAATGCCACAGTCCCAGCGCCAAAAGAAGGAACAGCGCCGCCGGCACGATCTTATTCTTCTTCATGGAGCCCTCCGCCCTGCGATTTCTGCAGTTCCCTTTCCAGATACGCTTTCTCTTCCTGATCCCTCTTTTCCTGCAGAGCCATCTGCTGGACCAGTTCCTTGATTTTGGTCTCCAGCTGGGAGATATGGATCGTCATCCCGAATACCTTGACAAGCAGCACGAAAATCGCGACCAGAAACAGGAAATTGGCGGTCGAGTAGATTCCCAGACAATGAGCGGCCAGATCCGCCACTTTTGGAAACAGACTGAACACCACCAGCACCAGCGCCAGAAGGATCCAGGATACGGCACTCTCAATCTGGATCCTCGAGTGCCGGATCCTGCGCATCATCAAAAACAGCGTTCCCACGGACACCAGTATCAGCGCCGCCCGCAATGTCCCCGTCATCATGACCATTCTCTCCTTTATCCGTTCCTTCCGGTTTCCCGCTCCCAGTATTCCCGGTTATCCGTACACCGCAGCACCAGCCCGCGCGGCAGGCTCCGGTACCTCTTTCCCAGCCGGTACCCGATCCATTTGCACCCGCTTCCGGCAAGCAGGGACGGAACCAGCAGCAGCTTCCCGCCGCGAACCAGCCACGCGGCCGTCTGTTTCACCAGACGAACGCCCTCCCCCTCGGAAGACACGCCGCCGAACACTTCCGGATGGTCCGCCTGCGATACCCCCAGGTCAAAATTTCTCCGGAACTGCTGCGCCAGCGTCAGATTATGCGAATGGATCACCTTCGCGTCCGCGGCGTAGACAACGGCGTACCCGGCCGCAACCGCTCCCGCCGCGTAGATCATGTCCTCATTGAAAATCGTCCGCTCCGCGAAACCGCCCAGCCCCTCAAAAATATCCCGCCTGTAAGCGCAGCACACATTGGAGGCAAAATACGTCTTGATGCCCAGTTCCGGCAGATCCGCCCGCGTCTTCACCCGGCTTTTATCCGGGTAATTAAAATTTCTCGTGAAACGCTCGATGGCATTGCAGTCCTTCTCCGGAAGCTGGCGGGCATAAGCCGCGGCCGCCGTCTCGCCCGCCGGCCCCTTCCGTTTCAGCGCCGCCACCAGCCGTTCCACCAGACGGTTATCCTGCGGCACGGCATCGTCCGTCATGAACAGCATCACGTCCCCGGCGCCGTAGCCCGCTCCCCGATTCCTGGTGCCGCCGTGATCGAACTCCTCCTTCGTCAGATGGTGGATCTCAAGGTTTCGGATCCCCTCATACGCTTCGTCCTTCCAGTACCGGCTCTCCGTATTCATGATAATAATGCGGTTCACCGGATAGGTCTGCCTGGCCAGCATCCTCAGCAGCCTGGCAAAACGCCTATCCGGCTTGTAAACCGGGATAATCACATCCACGGACGGCCGCTCCGCCCGTTCCTCCGTTCTCTCCTCTTCCATAATCTCCGTATCCTCCCGCCGCGCTCCGTTCGCGCCGCAAAGCGTATCTTTCGCTTTTTCCGTCTTCAGCGGCGTCTTTTCATACGCTCCGTTTGTATCACGGAGCGTTTTCCGCGCCTTTCCGTCTTTGCCGTGTCCCTCCGCCGCGTTCCGTTCACGCCGCAAAACGCTCTTTGCGCGCGGCCCGTTCACCGGACAGCCTTCTTTTTGTCCCGGAAAAACGCCGTCCACCCTCCGGCCGTAAATCCCGCCGCCATCACGATCATCAGCACCAGATAGGCACCGGCCGCCCCCGGTATCCCTCCCCGCTTCACGAAAGCCGGCGCAAGCACGGCCGCAAGCGCCGCAAGCACCGCGTAAATCCCGAAGATCACTTTCTGGCGACGGAGAATGACCAGCACATAATAGTACAAATTCAGCAGCGCGTAAAACCCGCCGCCCGCCACCACCGCCACAAACGGCGCGTGCCAGCGGACCAGCCGCCCTCTGCCGCTTTCCCCCAGAAGCGTCTCCATCATTCCCAGGACCGGCCTCCCAAGGACAGCCGCAAGCGCCACGGCAAACACGCTCAGCGCCGCAATCAGGGCCGAGATCCGCACCAGCAGCCCGGCAAACGCACCGTACCGTTTGCCGGTCCAGTCATCGGTCAGGTGCGTCAGAACCGGCCTTATGACAAAGCCCGCCGCCAGATTGATCACCGACGTAGGCATAAAAATCACGTTAAAATATCCCGACGCCGCGTCGTTCATATAGGCGTCAACGGCGTATTTGGCCGCCGAAAAAATATAAAAATCCAAAAATACCGAGACGAACAGCAGCGCGCCCGCCTTCGTCAGCGGCAGGAGCCGGGAAACGTCCCCGTTCCTGTCCACCCGCGGCAGGCGGCGGATCACCGTTTCGTCAAAAATCAGCACGCCGGCGGCCTGTGCCGCCACGGCGGCCGCGCAGGCCGCCATCAGATCCCTTCCCGCCAAAAGCACGGTCAAAAACACCGTAACCGACAAAAGCGTACGGAACGTATTGGATTTACCCGTCAGGTGGAGATGGCCCTTTCTCTGGAATTCCGACTCGTACACGTCCGCGAAGCCGTCGATCACCTTATAGCAGACCAGAAGAAAAATGACCGCCGCCTTGCGGGCCGTATAGCCGCTTACGGCCAGGTACCCCGCCCCCACGGCCAGCGCCAGCGCGCAGGTCAGGCACCGGTGCCGCAGGTAATCACCGAAACGGAACTCTTCCGCGCCGTCCGTGATCTGAAACGGCCTCAGCCCGAAATACGCCACGATAAACATCTGCTGCCCGAAGGTGCTGAACCCGAACGCGAAAACGCCGCCTTCCTCCTCGCCGACGATGCGTATGACCAGAAAGGACAGCACCACGCTGGCGAACGCGTAGCAGAAACTCCCCGCCATGTTCCAGACGATATTCTGTTTTTCCCTGTCGGGGCCCGTGCGCATCAGAAGAGCCGCCAGGCGGTCCGCCATTTTCATTGCCGCGCCGTGCTCCTTTTCCGGAAATTCTGTATCAGGAGGATGGACAGCAGCATACGGACCATATATCCGGCCGCCACCGCCGGTTTCAGATAGCTTTCGCCGTTCTGCCGCGGGAGGACCCGCACCGGCACTTCCGTTACCCTTGCCCCCTGTTTCAGCAGATAGGACACCGTATCCGGCTCCGGCCCGTAGTTAAGGTTCAGGGCAAATTCCCCGATCATGCTCCGGTTAAACATCCTCATGCCGCATGTCGGGTCGGTTACGCGCGCGCCGGTCGTCAGCCGTATGGCCGCCGACAGAAGGCGGCTGCCGATCATGCGGAAGGAACAGCCCCTGCGCGCGCCGATAAAACGGCTTCCGATTACGATGTCATAGCCTTCTTCCATCTTCTCTTTCATGGGCGCGATGTATTCCGGGCAGTGCTGCCCGTCCCCGTCGAACTGAACGACGTAATCGTACCCCCACTCATAGGCATACTTCATTCCCGCCTGGAAACACCCCGCCAGCCCCAGGTTCACCGGCAGATCCAGCAGATGGTACCCCTTTTCCCGGCAGATGCGGGCGGTACGGTCCGTGGAGCCGTCGTTTACGACAATATAGTCGAACTGCGGGCAGACCGCTTTCAGCCCTTCCACCACCGCCTCAATATTCGCCTCTTCATTAAACGCCGGTATCATCACCAGCAGTCTCTTCCCGCTCTCCATCCCCTGTCTCCCGTCTGTCCGTTCCCCGCCGGCCGTCCGCCTTCCCGCGTTTTCGGGTCAGGGACCCAGAATAATATCGCAGATCAAATCCACGGTCTCCGGCTCCAGATCCGCGTACAGCGGCAGCGTCAGTACCTGCCGGGAAATGCGGGCCGCCACGGGGGTATCGTTTTCGTTAAAGCGCCCGCGGTAGCAGTCATAGCTGTTGATGCACGGATAAAAATATTTTCTCGCGTGGATGTCCCGCTCCGCGAGCTCCGCGAAAACCTGATCCCTGCTCTTTCTGTACCCGTCAAAAACCACCGGCATATAGGCGTAATTGCGGCGGACGGCCGGATCCTCCCGGCAGAGCCGGATCCCGGCGGTTTCCCCGAGCCGTTCCCGGTAACGCGCCGCCAGCGCCCGGCGCCGGGCGATATTCTCATCCAGATGGCGGAGATTGCAGATCCCCATGGCCGCCTGGAACTCATTCATTTTTCCGTTGGCCCCCACGCTTTCCACGGTCTCGTACCCCGTGATCCCGAAATTCTTCAGCTGATAAAGACGCGGTGCCAGCGCCGGGTCGCGGAAACTGACCGCTCCGCCCTCGATGCTGTGGAACACCTTGGTCGCGTGGAAACTGAACATGGACGCGTCGCCGAGATCCGCCACGCTCCGCCCCCCGATCTCCTCCCCGAACGCGTGGGCCGCGTCGTAGATCACCTTCAGATGATGGCGCCCGGCGATCTCTTCGATCCGCTCCGCGTCGCAGAGATTGCCGTACACATGCACCGGCAGGATCGCGGAAGTGCGCTCCGTGATCAGACTCTCAATCTTCTCCGCGTCCAGCGTATAATCCGACTCCCGGATATCGCCAAACACCGGTTCCAGTCCGCTGCGGACGATGGCATGGGCGGTCGAGGCAAAGCTGAAGGGCGTCGTGATCACCTCTCCGGTCAGCCCAAGGGCCTGCAGCGTCAGTTCCAGAGCCATGTGCCCGTTGACGAACAGTTCCAGATTCGGGGTGCGCAGCCGCTCCTTTAACCGCTCCTTAAAGGTCTCGTGGTACTCCCCCATGTTGGTCAGCCAGGCGCTCTCCCAGAGAGGCTTCAGCATCTCCGTATATTCCTCCAGAGGCGGCAGCGACGGCCGCGTCACCGCCACCGGACGGGACGGTCTCGTCTTCTCCATATCCGATCCTTTCTGTTCCACCCTTGTCTTCCTGCTCCGCCTTCGTGCAGTATTCCGTGTACCGCTTCACCAGATAGCAGCCGCGGACGGCCTCGGGCGGTTCGATCTCCCCGCCGGCAAAGCAGCGCAGATGGTTCCTTACCATATCGTACCCCGCCATGCGGGAAAACGCCACGCCGCCGGAGAACCGGGGATTGCACTCCAGGAGCCGCCAGTCCCCCTCCGCCGGTTCCATAAATTCAAAATTCACGCAGCCGCGAATGTCCAGCGCTTCCGCCAGACGGGCGCAGCAGTCCTCCAGTTCCCTGTTCCGGAACACGTACACCGAAGTTCCCGCCCCGTTGGGCGTCCGCAAAAATTCCCTTCTGGGCAGACTGACCGTACGGCCGCTTCCGGGGTCGCGCACCACGTCCGCCGTCACCACGAAGCCCCCGATCCTTGGCTGGACCAGATAGGAAGCGGCCGTCTCCCGCAGTTCTTCCGCCGCTCTTTGCATCGCCCCGGCGTCGCCGACCATTTTAAGCCCCTGGCTGCTTCTTCCGCAAAACGGCTTCAGTACCAGCGGATACGCCATATTCCGGTACCCGGATGCCTCCTCTCTGGCCATCACATCGGCCAGCGTTTCACCGGGAACCGTCCGGCACACACCGGCGGCGGACAGAAATTCCGCCAGCTTCTTTTTATTCCTGCACAGCCGGATCGTATCTTCACCCGACACGCAGATCGTCACTCCCAGTTCCCCCGCCCGGCGGCGCCAGCCGTTCAGCACGTCTATCTCCGCGTCCGTCAGGGGAAGCAGGTACTTCACCCCTTCGCGGACGCACACATTCTCCATAAAACGCAGGTATTCCGCCGCGTCCCCGCAGCGGGGCGCCCGGAAAAACGCCGACACTTCCAATGACGCGGCGATCCATTCCGCCGGATAGATATCGCAGCCCAGAACACGGAAGCCCTCTTCCTTGCAGGTCCGGATTACCGCCTCGGCGGAAAAGGAGCCGACGGCCGTTACCAGAACAGGATCTTTCATGCGTTCCCTTTCTTCAAACATATCTTACGATATATTTCTTACAGTCCCCGTTCTTTCTTTTTTCATTTTGCTTACGATTTTAATGATGCCGGGTCGAAAGTCAAAATCCACGGTGTGTTCACATGCCGGTGGATGAAAGACTTTATGACCCTGGCATCATCATTTTACCATGCGGGCATAAAAATGTAAATTGCATATGGCATTTTTCCGGCAGATGTGA
>CAZPGD010000005.1:0-313 GCA_964585865.1 uncultured Hungatella sp.
GCGGCTGCCGAATGGAATCAGAAAACGCGCCTTGACTGCCGGAAAGACTTAGGGAAAGTACGCCGCGCCGCTGCGGCCCGCGAGGGACACGGAAAATGCGCGGCGGTCCGGGAGCGAACACGGGAAAACGCGTCGGAGGGAATTATGATTGAATTGGGAAAAGTGCAGGAACTGGAAATTGTGAGACAGAAAAGCTTCGGCGTGTTTCTGGCGGAAAATGGCGAAAGCAGGGAATCCGTGCTCCTTCCCCGGAAGGAGGTTCCGGATGGGGCGCAGCCGGGGGACCGACTGACGGTTTTTATTCTCAGGGATT
>CAZPGD010000005.1:323-1200 GCA_964585865.1 uncultured Hungatella sp.
TTGCGACCGTGAAGCGTCCGCTTCTGCAGGTCGGAGAGGTCGGGGTCTTGACTGTGAAGGAAGTGAGCCGGATCGGCGCGTTTCTGGACATGGGACTGGAAAAGGATCTTCTGCTTCCTTTTAAAGAGCAGAACCACCCGGTACGGGAGGGGGAAAATTGTCTGGTGGCCGTCTACCGGGACAAAAGCGACCGTCTGGCGGCGACCATGAACGTGTACCATTATATGAGCAGTGATTCACCCTATCAAAAAGACGACCGCGTGACGGGCACGGTCTATGAGATCAACGAGCGTCTGGGGGCGTTCGTGGCGGTGGACAACCGCTATTACGGCATGATCCCGGAGAGGGAAATGTACGGCGATTTCCGGGAGGGCGACGTGGTGGAGGCGCGGGTGCTGAAAGTCAGGGACGACGGTAAACTCGATCTGAGCACCCGGCAGAAAGCCTACCTGCAGATGGACGAGGACGCCCGGCGCGTGTGGGAATATCTGGAAGCGCGCGGCGGGTCGGCTCCGTTTACGGACAAGGCCGATCCGGAATTGATACGGCGGGAGTTCCATCTGAGCAAAAACGCGTTCAAGCGGGCGGTGGGCCGCCTGCTGAAAGAAGGGAAGATCCGGATCACGGACCGGAGTATCGAGGTGACGGGGAAAGAAGATTAAAATAGGTGCGGCTCCGAGCCGGGCAGGGAATGTGACCGGGCCGGACGGGGAAGAAACGGCAGGGACGACTGTTAAGGACAAACGGCAGGGACAGGCTGTCAGATACGGACGGTGCAGACAGTCTGCCAGCGACAAATGGCATGTACGAGTTGTCAGGAACAGGCTGCCAGGGACGGACGGTGCAGACAGTCTGCCAGCGACAAATGGCATGGACG
>CAZPGD010000005.1:1210-4947 GCA_964585865.1 uncultured Hungatella sp.
GGTACAGACGGCCGGACCGGACTGCCAGGTACAAACGGGGAAGAACTGTCAGGAACAACCGGCAGGGACGGACTGCCGGATACGGGCCTGAAGCTGCGGCGGTTTCAAAAGGCATAAAAACAATGACGGCGAAGGAAGAAAGGAGACGGCGGTATGCTGAAAAACAGACCTGTATATGTGGAGTATCTTTTTATCATTTTCGGTTCCTTTATCATGGGATTTGCCATCAAAAATATGTACGACCCGGTGGGACTGGTGACGGGAGGCGTGTCCGGCATCGCGATTCTCGTAAAGAATTTGGCCGGCATACCGCTCTGGCTGACCAATACGGCGCTGAATATCCCCCTTTTTCTGGTCGCCTGGCGGCTGGAAGGGTTTTCCTTTATCAAACGGACGCTGACGGCCACCGCCGCCCTGTCCGTGTCGCTCTACGTGCTGCCGGAAATGCGGCTGATCACGGACGACGTGCTGCTGGCCAGCCTGTTTGGGGGGATCCTCACCGGGATCGGGGCGGGCATCGTCTTTCTGTTCCACGCCACCACCGGGGGCACCGACATGCTGGCGGCGCTGATCCGCAGGAAGCTGCGCCACTATTCCATTGCCCAGATCATGCAGGTGCTGGACGGGATCATCGTGCTGGCGGGCGCTTCCGTATTCGGCATAACGGCGGCCCTCTACGCCTGTATCGCCGTTTTCATGGTGACGCGCGTGTCCGACGGCATCCTCGAGGGCATCAAATTTTCCAAGCAGGCCCTGATTATTTCGGACAAAAGCGACGCGATCGCGGAGGCGATTCTCTGCCGGCTGGACCGGGGCGTGACGGCGATACCGGCTACGGGCATGTACTCGGGCCGTTCCCGGCAGATGCTGTTCTGCGTGGTGTCCAGAAAAGAGATCGTGCGGATCCGGGAATTGGTGCGGGAATTTGACCCCGGGGCCTTCGTCATCATGAGCGACGTCCGGGAGGTGCTCGGAGAGGGATTTATCGAATACTGATGATGCCAGGGTCGAAAGTCGGAATCCACGGCATGTTTACATGCCGGTGGATGAAAGACTTTACGACCCGCCCCGCCATGAGGAAGAAGCGGGGCAGGGGCCCCGCGGATTCCGAATGACGGGGCGGATTGCGGGAGTGCGAAGCACGGAGCAATCCGGCAGCCGGAAATAAAATGAAAACACATTGCTTTTTTCCCGCCAGGGCTTATACTATATTCCGAAGGGAACATGGATCATGGCGCAGCCCTTATTGCGGAGAAGCGAGCGGGAGTGCATCGAATGGTATTTCATAAAGCGGCGCAGGCGGAAGGAGGAAAAAGGCCATGCTCACGTATTCACTTTACGATATTGCTTTCTATTTTCTGCTGTACGGTTTTGTGGGATGGACGGCGGAAGTTGTTTACCGTTCCGTGCGGGACCGGCGCTTTGTCAGCCACGGTTTATTAAATCTGCCGTTTCAGGTATCGGGCGGGCTTTCTTTTGCGCTGCTGCTGCCGGTAATGCAGTCGCTTAACGAACGGTACGTGCCGCAGTTTATCGCGGCGTTTGCGGTGTATGCCGTGACGGAGATCCTGGCCGGCGCGATCCTTCGCCGGACGGGCCGCCTGCCGCGGCCGGAAACGGAGACCGCGTTTATCGGTGCGCGAAAGAGGCTGGTAAAAATACTTTCGCGCGTCGCGGGATTCTTCCTGATTTACTATATCGTGCACCCCGTATTGATGGCGGTCGTATCAATTTTGCCCGCATGGCTGGCGCATATCGCTGTCTGGGCCGGAATCGCCCTGCTGGCGGCGGATCTTGCCGGCGTGCTTTACGCGGCCGGCGGCCGCGGGCTTCCCGGCCCGGGGGAAACGGCCCGCGCCCGGACGCGGCGGCTGGCGGAGCGCATCACCCGCCGCGTCTGGCGGTGCCTGGAGCGCGCCTATCCGGGCATCACGGAGGAGCGCCGGGACGCGGAGGCAGGCGTCGGAAACGGCGCGGGGGTGGGTGTCGGAACCGTTGCGGAAGCGGCGCGGGGGTGGGTGTCGGAACCGTTGCGGAAGCGGGCGCCGCGGCCGGCGGGCCGTTTATTTTCGCGAAGGGACTGTGCGCGGACAAGATCATCTGGGTTTTTCTGGTCAGCGCTCTGATGGGAGATATTATTGAGACGGTTTACTGCGGTCTGGTGAACGGCCGGTGGATGAACCGTTCCAGCGTTCTTTACGGTCCGTTCAGTTTCGTCTGGGGTATCGGCGCGGCGGTGCTGACGGTCATGCTGCGGCTGCTGAAGGGCAGGCCGAATCTCTTCATTTTCGCGGCCGGTTTCCTGATCGGCGGCGCCTATGAATACATGTGCAGCGTATTCACGGAGCGGGTTTTCGGCACGGTATTCTGGGATTACAGCAAGATTCCGCTGAATATCGGCGGTCGGACGAATGTGCTGTTCTGCTTTTTCTGGGGGCTTCTGGCGGTGGCCTGGGTGCGGGTCCTCTATCCGTCGCTTAGCCGCTGTATCGAGAAGATCCCGCCGCTTGCGGGGAAGGTCATGACATGGGTCATTGTTTTTGTAATGGTCTGCAACGCGCTGCTGACGGCGGCGGCCATGGTGCGGTATGATACCCGGCAGGAACGGCCGGAAGCGAACGGAGTGATGGAAGCGTTTATCGACGAACGCTACGACGATGATTACATGAAGGCGAGATGGCCGAATATGAAAATGCCGGGGCCGTAAAGTCATGCGTTTCGTGCCTGCGAAAAAACATAACTTTGGGGCGCGCGGTTCGCGGCGAAAGGAGAAGAAAATTTATGAAACGGAACATCAAAATATCCGGTTTTGCGGATGAGATCAGCCCGGATTTTGACGAGCAGCTGAATACGGTGACACGTCTGGGTATGCGGTATATTTCGCTGCGGGCCGCGGATGGCAGGAGCGTGGCCGATTATACGGTGGAAGAAGTCCGGGAGAAGATTCTTCCGCGTTTGGAGAAAAAGGGAGTGAAAGTGTCTTCTGTCGGTTCCCCGATCGGCAAGGTGGGGATCCGCGACGGGGAGGGATTCGCCCGGCAGCTGGCGCAGCTGGACAATTTGTGCCGGATAGCCGGGGTGCTGGACTGCCGGTTCATCCGTATATTCAGTTTCTTTATTCCGAAAGGGGAGGATCCGGCGGCGTACCGGGACGAGGTCATGGACAAGATGGCCCGTTTTATGGAAGTGGCGAAGGAATACGATGTGACCCTGATGCATGAGAATGAAAAGAATATTTACGGCGACGTCGGGAGCCGCTGCCTGGAGATTATGGAGCGGTTCGCGGGCGACGGCATGTGCAGCGCGTTTGATTTTGCCAATTTTGTCCAGTGCGGGGAGGATCCGGCGGTTTGCTGGGATCTGCTGCGGCCCTATATCCGGTACATTCATATTAAGGACGCGCTTAAGGACAGCGGGGAAAACGTACTCTGCGGGACCGGGGACGGCAAGATCAGGCAGATTCTGGACAGGGCGCTGAATCGGGAAGGCTACGAGGGATTTTTGACGCTGGAGCCGCATCTGGCCGTATTTGATTCGCTGGCTTCTCTGGAAACGAAGGATGTAAAGGAAATTATTAAGGAAAATAAGGCCGGCAGCGGGGCGGAAGCGTATGAAATGCAGTACAGGGCGCTGTGCGGGATCTTGGATGAGATTTGAACCCGTCGCGTGCCGGCACCGTTATGTGCGACGGAACCGGACGCGGGAAGACACGGTCTCCGGTCCGAAGCGGCGGCCGG
>CAZPGD010000005.1:5047-17833 GCA_964585865.1 uncultured Hungatella sp.
GTGCGACGGAACCGGACGCGGGAAGACACGGTCTCCGGTCCGAAGCGGCGGCCGGACGCCCCCAAAAACACGGCCCCTTAAAAGGCCGTGTTTTCCGTGATCCGGATGAATTCTTCCATACTTCTGGTACGGAGATGATTCTTCTTATAGTACATGCTGACATTCCGGCGGGCGAATTCCGGCGGAAGGCGGTAATAGACAACCCCGTCCTCCGACTGCCGGTTCCTGGCTACGCAGTCGCTGATAAAGGCGGCCGCCACCCCGTTGCCGGCCAGCGAGAGGGCCGTGTATTGCTCGTCCACCTTCAGCACGATCGGCGGGGAGAGATTATAGTGAAAGAACAGTCTCTCGGCGCGCATCCGCGTGTCGTTGCCCGCGCCCATCAGCGTAAAGGGCAGATGGGCGAAGGCTTCCAGCGGTACCACCGGGACCTCTTCGGAACGGTGCCGGTCCGACAGGATGTCCCGGGGAGTCAGCTGATAAGGAGTCAGCTGCCCGTTGACCGGCCATTGGGCGGGAACCGCCAGCAGCATATCCTCGTGGATCAGATGGATCCCGGTATAATTCTCCTGCGGGAGGACGCCGTTATCCACCATCAGATCCAGCATATTATCGGCCAGCTGCTTTTCCAGCTGCTGCCGCCCGCCCTCTACCAGGCGGACCTGCACGCCGGGATAGAGCCGGGCGAATTCGTGGAGTACCGGAAGCAGGGTATTCCCCAGATAGATCCCGCTTCCGCCTACGGAAAGATGCCCCGTGACCAGTTCGTCCAGCTGCTGGACGCGGGATTCAAAATAATGTTCGATGTCAATAATCTGTTCGACGGCCTTGATATATTCAACGCCGTCTTCCGTAAGTCCGACGGGTATCGTGCTCCGGTCGAAAATTTCCACCCCGATGCGATTCTCGATTTTCCGGATCGTGGCGCTCAGCGAAGACTGGCTGATGAAAAGATTCTCCGCCGCTTTGGAAAAGCTTCGCGTCTTGTAAACCTCATAAACGTACCCGTACCCGTTAAACAATTTATCATTTATACTCAAAACACTACCCCCCATAGAGGCTTTTCTGCCCCAAAACACCCCTGTTGTCCTTCTCTCCGCACATTGTAGCACAATTTTCAGAAAACTTCAAGACGGAAAACCTCAGGACAGAAAATTCGGAACAGATAATTTGGGACAGATACTTCGGGATACTTCGGGACAAAAAACCAGGCAGACCATTGGGGGGAACGGTCTGCCTGGTATTCCCTGGTGGAAAAAAGACATAGGAAGCGCTGCGTTTATGCGATCCGGCGTCTTAAAGAACACTAAACCGCAAAAATATAAATATCCGGAAGGGAGAAGAACACTCTGTTACAGAGCTGGATATTTGCAGCGTAACCCCAAAAATCCAATTAAAACGGGAACCGTTATTCTCTTGTGCTGTATCTCTTCGATGTCTATACTATACCATTTTGCCATATAAAAATCCAATACAAGTATTGCTATAATAGCATAAACAAAAATCAATATCACAACTATTTGTTAAACAATAAGCGGCACTTCTTGTATTTTATGTATTATCTGGTAAAATGAAATAATTTGCGGAACCGGCGCTGCCGGCCGCCGCGTATTCGAGTTTCCAGCTGACTTCCGGTATCTGGCCGGTTTCCGGAATTTCCTTTTTCTCCCAGAGGATCTCCGTGCGCATACGGCCATAGGGGGTATGCGCGCTTTCGTCCTCCGCCGCCACGGGGGTCACGCGCGGCCGGCCGTATCCTTCCGCCGAAATTTTTCGTATAACGCCGTTTTGGAACTCCACATGGTCCGGATACGCTTTCGCGTCCTCCGAATAGACGATCTGGACGAGGCGGATTCCGGCGATTTTCGGAGCGTCCTTTGCGGCGCTGAACCGGTCCCGGCGCTCGATGGTTCCGTTTTCGAAGCGGTAAACGGTCCGTACGCGGATCCCGTCCGCCGGCTCCGGCGCGAGGCCATCCAGATAGCACAGCTGATCCTGCCTGCATTCGATTACCCACGCGCCGGATTCTTCGCGCGGGGTTATTTCCCGGAAAAAGGACAGCGGGGCGAGTTCCCGGCCGTTTTGGAGACGGAGCACGGGAAGAAAACCGCCGCGGCACTCATCCGGCGCCGCGTCCAAGACACGAACGGAACGGGGAACCGGATAGTACGGATCCGTCCGGTAGTAGCCTTTCCCGCCGCTGATGAACGGAACGGCCCAGACGAAACCGTTGTCTCTCACGACGGCCAGCGCACGGTCATACTTCCCGGAGGCGAAACGGACGAAGAAGCGGTTCTTAAGCTGCCCGGTCAGTTCCGGGAAGGGCCGCGTTTCCGTCCGCTCGCCCCAGCCGGCCTTCTTCCAGTGTTCATACGTATTGACCATCTGCATGAACAGGCTCATGTTTTCGCCCAATATCCGGTTCTTATTGCGGTAGCCGTCGGTCCTTCGTCCCTTTTCCCACATATTTACGGACTTCATTTCCTCATCGTACCAGAAATCCATCATCGTGCGCATGACCCGGCAGCTGTAGGCATAGGCCAGTTCTTCCGTTTGGCCTTTTAGGATGCCGCCTGCCTCCGCCGCTGCCGAAAGAACTTCCAGAGCCGCCGATTCCCCGTAGGCTCCGATGCTGCGCCCGTAGGGGAAACCCCTGCCCTCTTCGTTGGCCAGATGCAGGAAGATTTCTGCCGACGCGGAAAGCATCGTCCGGATCTTTTGCGGGACGTCCTGTCCGAAATTCATGATCAGAGAGGCGATTTCGCTGGGGATCAGGATGCTGTAACGATCGAACCGGCCTTCCCCGGCAGTCTCGTCCATAAATCCGTACTCGCCGGAGTACTGTTCGATATGCCGCAGCAGTCTTTGAAGCAGCACCCGGCTGCGGCGCTCCCCGGAGGGATCCTCCCAGCCCATCAATTCCCGGTACCCGGCAATCCCGAACGCCACCCCATAATAATTGGTCGGTTTATGAATGAGAGCGTAATCCCGCCGCTCATCGACGAACGTGCGCCAGTCCAGAGCCTGTTTAAGACGCGAAAGCGTATCCGGATCCACTGCTGTTTCCAGGAGCCCGGCCTTCTTCAGCCGGTACAGGCCGGTGATCCCGTTCAGGATCCCCCATGTCTCCATCGGCAGATCCGAAACCGCGGCGATCACCCTCCCGAGAACTTCGAGGGCGCGCGGGAAATCCGGCGTGTCTTTCAGAAACTCCAGCGCCACATAAGAGCACATGTTGATCACTTTCCCGCCGACAAACTGTGCGTTTTCGTTGTAGACGTTCACCCCGTCCATTACAAAATCCCTGCCGCCTTCCGCGGTTCTCCAAAATAAGTCGATCATTCTCGGCTTAAGCGTGCCGGAAAGGATCTCCTTCATGTTTTCTTCCATTTTTTGTCCCCCTGTTCTGTCAGGAATCCCTGTTTTCTATTCTTTCACGGCTCCGATCATGGCGCCCTTCGTGAAATATTTCTGAAGGAACGGATATACGCAGAGGATCGGCACCGTTGCGACCATGATGGTCGCGTACTTGATCGTCATTCCCACGGCCTCCGTATCCGAAACGCTGGTGCCGGCCGTCATGGACGTCACATCATTGGACATCAGGATCTCCCGCAGAATGATTTGCAGCGGATACAGATTCCGGTCGCGGATGATCGCGGAGGCCCAGAACCAGGAGTTCCAGATGCTCACGCCGTAGTAAAGTACCATAACGGCCAGGATCGCCTTGGAAAGAGGCAGCACCACTCTCATCAGAATCTGCAGGTGCCCCGCCCCGTCGATCTGGGCCGCTTCCACCAGGCTGTCCGGCAGGCTTTCAAAGGAGGTCCGCATGATGATCAGGTTGTGGGTGTTGATCATAAACGGAATGATCAGGCCCCAGCGGGTGCCGGTCAGGTGCAGGTCCCGCAGATTCAGATAAAACGGGATCATGCCGCCCGAGAAGAACATGGTAAACACGATCAGCATCATAATCGGCTTCTTTAAGAGAACCTGTTTCCTGGAGAGGAAATACGCTCCCATGGAGGTCATGATCAGATCCAGGATCACCCCGATGATCAGGATAAACAGGGTATTCATATAACCTTTCAGAATCATGGGGTTCTGGAAAACTTTTTTGTATGCCTCCACACTGAATCCGATCGGTTTCAGCAGGATCCCGGTATGCTGGGTGAGAAGATTGCTGTCGCTGAAGGACGCCACCGCGACATACCACATCGGATACAGGCACAGGATCATGACCAGGGTCAAAAGGCAGTAGTTGAATACCTGGAAAATCCTCTCTCCCGCGGAACGTTTTATTTTCATGTTCTGCCTCCTTACCATAAACTGGTCTCGCTGAACCGCTTGGACATCCAGTTCGCGAAGATCAGAAGCACAAAATTGATCACAGAGTTAAACAGACCCACTGCCGTAGAATAACTCCAGTTCTGTTCCAGAAGGCCGACCCGGTATATGTATGAGGAAATAATATCCGCGGTCTCGTAGGTGGACGGATTATACAAAAGGATCGTCTTTTCATAGCCCATGCTCATAAGCTGGCCGATCCGCATGATGAACATGATTATGATCGTGGGAGCAATACCCGGGAGCGTGACGTGGATCAGCTGTTTCCATTTTCCGGCCCCGTCGATCTGGGCCGCCTCATACAGCTGGCTGTCGACGCCGGACAGCGCCGCCAGGTAAACGATGGATCCCCATCCGATGTTTTGCCAGATGCCGGATACTACGTAGATCGGACGGTACAGCTTCGGATTCTGCAAAAGCGGCGAACGCGTTCCTCCGAAAAACGCGATGATGTCATTGAACAGGCCCGTGGACAGGCTGAAATCCGTGATCATGCCGGTTACGACGATCAGCGAGATAAAATGCGGAAGATACGTGACAGTCTGAGTCAGGCTTTTAAATTTCCGGTTCCTGACTTCGTTGAGCAGAAGGGCCAGTATGATCGGCGCGGGGAATCCGAACAGAAGGCTGTACAAACTCAGCAGGATGGTGTTCCTCATCAGCCGCCCGAAATAGACGCTCTCAAAAAATCGCTTGAAATGGGCCAGTCCCACCCAGGGACTTTTGGATATGCCCAGCGCCGGCGCGTAGTCCTTGAAGGCGATGATCGCGCCGTACATCGGTTTATAATGGAACAGAAGGTAGAACACCAGAACCGGAAGCACGAACAGGTAGAGGGAGCGGTTCCGGATCCAGTCCTGCCGAAGCCGCCGCTTCAGCGTCCCGTTCTTCGGCTTTGCGTTATTTTTCATGAGATCTCCTTTCCAAGCCGTCCTGTGCAGGCGGCCCCTGCCGGCGTCTTGCGTCATCCGGCAGGGGCCGCGGTTTTCTGTGTCAGCGGAAAGTTTTCCTGACAGGCAGAGTTTTCGTTATCAGCGGGAGTTATAGCGTTCCAGAGCCGCGTTCTCTATTTCCAGAGCCCGCGCCAGTCCCATATTTTCAATATTCGCCGCGTACTCGTCAAAATTATCCAGACTCTCTGTACCGAAAATGAAGCGCAGCGTCATTTCGTCACGGTACGTGTTGATCTCGTTCATGATCGAGGAGAATTCGCGGCTTTCATCCGAAGTCGGCGTGATCGGGGGCACCAGGTGCGCCCTGCCGTTGGAACTGCCCCAGACTTCCGGCGTCTCCTGCTGCTCCGGCAGCGTGTAATACTGCTCCAGATAGCGCAGATCCTGCACGAACGGACCGTTGTAGCTGCCGCGGATGTAAGCGGCCATTGCCTGGCTCACGGCCCAGCCGTTGGGATTGTTCAGAATCTCATCCGTATAGGTCGGGTAGCCGTCAACCATTTTATAGGATACGCCCTCGGTTCCGAAATTGAAATACAGATGGCCTTCCTCTCCGTACGCCCAGTCCATCAGCCGCGCGGCGCGTTCCACATCCTCGCAGGTTGTCGTGATCGCCACGCTGGCGCGTCCGGAATACTGATTTTCCGTCTGTCCGAATTCCGCGGTCTTCCCCTTCTCAAGCGCTGGCGGGGGAGCGGCCACAAGTTCAAATTCCGGATTGCTCTGCCGCGCCGCGTTGGTCCATGTTCCCATCCGGCTCCCGGCCTGTCCGATGGACGCGCCCGCCGTTCCGCCGGTGATCTTGGCGCTGACCTGATCGTTGCCGAGCGTGGCGATATCCGGATCCAGAAGGCCCTCCGCGTACCACTGCGCCATGGTCGTCAGGTAGTTTTTATAGCCTTCCTCCGTCGCGCCGAAATGGATGGTGCCGTCGCTGCCAAGGTAGAATCCCCTCGTCGTCTCGAAAGCGTATGCCAGCGGGTTGGTATTCAGATAGGATTCGTTGGTATATTCGAAAGCGAGCGGGGAGGCCACGCCCAGTTCATTTTTAAACGCGGTCAGGACTTCGTGCCATTCGTCGATGGTCTCCGGAACTTCCATTCCCAGCTGCTTTAACCAGTCCGCGCGGAGCATCAGTCCGATGGTGTTGCAGAGGTTCTCGTCGCCGCGGATGAACGGGAAGCAGTAGTAATGTCCCTCGTCCGTCTGAATCATCTTGTCGATGTCCGGATTCTCCGCGAGATAGGCTTTCAGGTTCGGGCAGTACTGATCAATGATGTCGTTTAAGGGAAGGATCACGCCGTCATTGATCGCTTTTTCCGGACCGCCCGGGTAATCGTTCATCCAGTTGTATTCCATCAGATCCGGATAGTTCCCGTCCGCAAGGAGCAGACTGAACTGTTCCGCCTGCTGTCCCGTCGGCGGGTGCATGAACTCGATGCTGACTCCGGTATTCTCCTGCCAGCCCTTGGCGAAGGGCGTGTCCCCCAGACTTGCGAAATTAGCCGAAACGGATGTTTCCAGCGGGCACCAGTACGTCAGCGTGTCCCCCGATGCCAGGGGATATACGGATCCCGAGGGCGCCTGCGTACTTTCCGCTTCCGCGGCGGCCTGCGTGGTTTCATTCCCGCCGGCCGCGGCGGTCGTCTGCGCCGTCGTCTGTTCCGCCTGCGCGGACTGCGTCTGCTGACTTTCTCCGCCGCCCTGTCCGCCGCAGCCCGCCAGCGACGCCGCCATGGCCGCCGTCAGCAGCCAGGCCATCGTTCGTTGTTTCTTCATGTGAAATGTTCCTCCTTTTTTATTTTTACCGGTTCGGCCGCCGGCCACCCGCCCCTGCGGGGAGTTCCGCGGCTCTGGTTATCTTCATGCTACGTCCGTTCCGGATAAAAAGATATAGAAAAAATGCAAACCGGATCGGCAAAATCACCGATTCGGATTTGCATTTTTTCATGTCCGTATTCAAAAATCAAAATTTCTTCTTAAACTGGCCGGGCGTGACGCCGGTTTTTTTCTTGAACGCGCGGATAAGGCTGCCGCTGTCGCGGAACCCGGTCTGGGACGCGGCCTCCACCACGCTGCATCCGTTCTCCAGAAGCTCCTGCGCCCGGCTGATCCGCAGGGTGTTGATGTAGTCCAGAATACTCCCGCCGGTCTGCTTTTTATAAATGGAGGACATGTATGCCGGCGTGATGTCAAAATGCTGACTGGTGATCGAGATATTCAGATCCGGATCCCGGTAGTTTTCGCGGATAAACTCTTCGATCCGCCGGCTTAACGTGTTATCCTGATCGTTTTTTTGCTTTTTCTCCTGGATCCTTCCGCAGATTTCCTCCATCAGCTTCCGGAACCGTTTCCGGATCTCCGCGGGAGAAAACTGCTGAATGTTCCGGATATCCGGAAAATCCAGCTGTTCCGCCGGACATCCGCCCAGACTGCTCCCGCGCAGCAGCGTTCCGGTCATATCGCAGATCAGGTACCGGCAGCTGTCCGCGGACACCTGTCCTTCCATGTTCCGGTCAAAAACCTGCTCCATAAGTTCCACGGCCCGCCTGCCGTCGCCGATCTCCATCGCGTTTAGGATCTGCAGTTCCTGCTCCATGGTGTATTCGTACTGTACGCGGCTGTTCTTCACGTCGTCATAGAAGATCAGATCGGAATCGAGCAGTTCCGTGTATGGCGCGAGTTCCTCCGCTCTCTGCCAGGAGATATGGATCCCGTCAAGGCCCTCGCAGACGGATCCCGCCAAGGCGGCGCATCCGAATTGGAACCGCTCTCTGCAAAGAACCTGGAGATTTTCAATCTGCTCTTTCAGAATATCCAGGTTTTCCGCCGTATTCGCGGGAAGGTTCACGATTGCCGCGACATTTTCTCCCATTTCCGTAAGTTCCGTATTGAAGTAGTTCAGGCACATTTCCTGGAACACGTTCATAATGATAAAGCGCAGCAGCATCGCGTCCTTTTCCTGTTCCTGCTTCACGAGTTTGAACAGGACCACGACATTGTAATTCTGATCCAGACGGATCCCGTATTCTTCCATCTCCCGGCGGCTTACGCCGGAATCGTTCAGCAAAAGCTGCAGAAGAAGATATTTTCGTATGTTTTTCCGGTTATCCCGGATCATCTGCTCCGCGTCCCCCTGCCGGCGGAAAAAGTCGTCCGCCTGGATATGGAGCCATTGGTACTCATTATCATTTTTTCCGATCTCTTTGCTTCCGTGCTTCTGGAATACTTCTACCAGGCCGCGGATCGGATTATAGTTTTTCCGGGTCAGATAATAGGAAATCACAAGGCCCAGGACCACGCAGCCGAATAAACCGATCACGGCGATCAGCTGAATCTGTCTCGCCTGCTTTTCCACGACCGTAAGCGGCGTAACCGTGACATATTTCCAGCTGCTCACCTGCGAATCCAGCACCGAGATCATGGAACCGCCGGAAAAAGCGTTCTCCCTCACATAGGTTCCTTCCTTCAGCTGCCCGTATTCCAGATCGTAGCGCAGGCTGCTGTCCGATTCCGTCGAGATCCGGATCCCGTCCGGCCCGATCATGGTTACTTCCATGCCGTCCGCCCATTTTGTCATCTGCAGCAGCTTCCGTAGTTCCGTAAAATCAACCGCGATGCCGATGGTTGCCGCCGCCTCTCCGAGCGACGGGTTCAGCGACATCATGGTGAGGATCAGGCGCTCCCTTCCATCCGTTCCCCGCAGCGTGATCAGATCATTATAGTGAAATTTCTCCATATACTGCCGGAATTCCTCAAATGAGTATTCGGCGTCCCGGTAATACAGATTGTAATACAGTTCGGCCGACATGTTCCCGTTGATGCTGCTGATCGTCCCCGTATGATAAAAGTAGACGAACACATCATCGATCAGATCCTCGGAACCGGCCAGAATCTGCAGATCCTTAAACAGATAATAGAGGTTCATCCGGTCGTCCGCGTCGAAATTCCCCCGTACCATGGAACTTTGCTGCACGCGGGTATCCATGGCCAGACGGGCCGCGATCTTCTGCATCTCGCTGTTTCTCTGATCCATGTCCCTGCGCACCATTTCCAGCATACTGTTGTTGAGCTGCTCCGCCTGCGTCCTGACGATTTTCCGGCTGTATCCGTAGATTCCGGCGCTTACGGCGATCGGTATCAAAAGGATCAGCATATAGGACAAAAACATCTGAAGATTCACCCTGGACTGTTTCATCTCGCTCTCCTCCGCTTTCCTGTCCTCTGCCCGCTTCCGGGTTCCTTCCGTGATTATTTTACAAAATCCGTTGGCAATTTGCAAAGTATTTATATTTTTTGTACATGGATCCGCGATTTTGATGATTGTGCCGGAACCGGGGGCGGGACTATGATGGAAACGGAAATCCCGCGGCGGGAAATTCCCGTAAGGGAGAAATCCCGCGGCAGAAAAGGAGGCGTGTTGCCGTGATCATTTATCCGCAACAATACAAAATCCGTCCGGCCGCCGAAGATACGGCCCGGATCCTTCAGAAGGCGGAACAGGCTCTGGCGGAGCCGGTTTTGCATATTACGGACATTCCCGCGCCCGGAAGTCCCGGGGGCATCCATGATTACTGTTCGTTCGGCGATTACTGGTGGCCCAATCCCGACACGCCGGACCGTCTGCCCTACATTCGCAGGGACGGGGAGAGCAACCCCGATTCGTTTGCCGGCCACCGCAGAATCCTGCGGACCATGCGCAGGCACACCGTGTACCTGGCCTGCGCGTACCGGCTTACGGGGGAAGAGCGCTACGCGGCCGGTGCCGCGCGGATCCTGCGGGAATTTTTTGTGGAGGAACGCACCCGCATGAATCCTTCGCTCGATTACGCGCAGGCGATCCCCGGCGTCTGCAAAGGGCGGGGCATCGGGATCATTGACACGCTGCACCTGGCGGATATTCCGTTTGCCGTGCAGGCGATCAGCGCGTCGCCGTCCGTGACGGAAACGCTGACGGACGGCCTGCTGGACTGGTTCTCGGAATATCTGGACTGGATGATGAACAGCCCGAACGGGACCGAGGAAAGGAATACGGACAATAATCACCGGGTCTGCTACGTGATGCAGGCGGCGTCGTTCGCGCTTTTTACGGAAAACCGGGCGGTCGAAAATTTCTGCCGGGAGCAGTTTAGGACAGCCCTTCTGGAGCAGATGGCCGCGGACGGATCGTTCCCGCGGGAACTCGCGAGGACCAAGCCGTACAATTACTCCATATTCATACTGGATAACCTGGTCTCGATCTGCCAGATGCTTTCGTCCCCCGGGGATGATCTGTGGGATTATACGCTGGAGGACGGACGGGGAATCCGGCGGGCACTTCAGTTTCTGACGCCCTATCTGCTGGACCGGTCCGCCTGGCCGTACCCCGGGGACGTATCCCATTTTGAATCCCTTCCGGCAAGGGCTTCCTTTATGCTGTTTGCGGGATACCACTACGGGATGGAAGAACTGATCCGTCTCTACCGGCGGCTCCCACCGGACTGTACGGACGAGGAAATCGAGCGGAACACGGCGGTTTGCCAGCCCATGCTGTGGCTGACGTAAATCGCCGGGCCCGCGGGCGGGTATCCGCCGTCTTTTTCTTCTTTCCTTTCTGCTGTCGCCGGTTCGGTTTCCCTTTTGCCGGTCCGGATGAGTTTTACGGGTTGCCGCCGGCGCGTTTCCGGTTGTCTTGCCGCGGCGTATATGGTAGAATAACAGGGAAAGCGCCGGTGACGCCTGTGTCAGCCGGCAAAATATCGTTGACATTCCGGCGGAGTTCTGTTATAGTCGAAAAGTTTGTCGGGCAGCGATAACAGAAAGGATTTTATATGGAGACAATCAGATTTGAAGATTTGAATTTGGACAGCCGGATCCTGCGGGCGGTGACGGAGATGGGCTTTGAAGCGGCGACGCCGATCCAGGCCCAGGCGATCCCGGTGCAGATGGACGGTCTCGACATGGTGGGACAGGCCCAGACCGGCACGGGCAAAACGGCGGCCTTCGGTATTCCGCTTCTGCAGAAAATCGATCCGAAGGACCGGAACCTGCAGGCGATCGCGCTCTGCCCCACCCGCGAACTGGCCATTCAGGTAGCGGAAGAGATGCGCAGACTTGCCAAATATATGCACGGCATCAAGGTGGTGCCGATCTACGGCGGACAGGATATTGTCAGGCAGATACGGGGGCTGAAGGACGGCGCGCAGATTGTAATCGGCACGCCGGGCCGCGTCATGGACCACATGCGCAGGAAAACGATCCGCTGCGAGCATGTGCATACGGTAATTCTGGACGAGGCGGATGAGATGCTGGATATGGGGTTCCTGGAGGACATGGAGACGATCTTGAGCCAGCTTCCCGAGGAGCGGCAGACGCTGATGTTTTCCGCGACCATGCCGGCGGAGATCCAGGAGATCGCGAAGAAGTTCCAGAAATCCCCGGTCAATGTGAAGGTCGTGAAGAAGGAACTGACCGTTCCGGAAGTGACCCAGTACTATTACGAGGTCAAGAGGGGGACCAAGGTCGAGGTCATGTGCCGCCTGCTGGATATGTATTCGCCGAAACTGTCCATCGCGTTCTGCAACACGAAAAAGCAGGTGGACGATCTGGTAAGCGAACTGCAGGGAAGAGGATATTTCGCGGAGGGCCTGCACGGCGATCTGAAGCAGGTGCAGCGCGACCGGGTGATGAACAGTTTCCGCACCGGCGCGACGGAAATTCTGGTGGCCACGGACGTGGCGGCCAGAGGAATCGACGTGGGCAACGTGGAAGCGGTGTTCAATTATGACATTCCGCAGGACGACGAGTATTACGTGCACCGCATCGGCCGCACGGCCAGAGCCGGCCATTCCGGCATCGCGTTCAGTTTTGTGGTGGGACGCGAGGTCTATAAGCTGCGGGATATCCAGCGCTACTGCAAGACGAAGATCATCCCTCAGGCGATCCCGTCGCTGAATGACATCACCGAGATCAAGGCGGAAAAAATCATGGAACAGGCGGCCAGGACGATCAGCGAGACGGATCTCGCCCCGATGGTGGATATTATCGAGCGGAAGGTGTGGGAAGGGGAATTCACGTCCATGGATCTTGCCGCCGCCCTGCTTCGGATGGCCATGGGCGAGGAGAATGAGGATATTGACGAGGGCGGCAGTATGCCCCGCTGGCTGGATGATCTCGACCGGTACGGCCGGGGACGCGAAGGCGGCCGCGGACAGGGCGGGCGCCGTGAAGGCGGCCGGGGCGGACGCGCGGATCGGGACCGGGACGGCCGCGCGGACCGCGACGGCATGGTTCGCCTGTTTATCAATATCGGAAAGAATCAGAACGTGCGCCCCGGAGATATTCTGGGCGCGGTGGCGGGAGAATCGGGGCTGTCCGGGAGACTGGTGGGCAGCATCGACATGTATGACGCCTATACGTTTGTGGAAGTTCCCCGGGAAAGCGCCCAGGCCGTGATGAAGGCCATGAAGAACGCGAAGATCAGGGGGAAGAGCGTGCGCATGGAAGT
>CAZPGD010000006.1:0-3373 GCA_964585865.1 uncultured Hungatella sp.
CGCCGTTCTCGGCGGCTACGCGCAGCTCCAGGTTCTTCTTCGTGCTGTCGGTGACGACTTCGCCCAGCAGTTCGGCGAATTTGGCGGCGTGCTCGGCTTCCTCGTAAGCGGCTTTCTCATAGTACAGGCCGACTTCCGGATAACCTTCCCTGTGCGCGACCCGCGCCATCGCCAGATACATGCCGACTTCCGTGCACTCGCCCTGGAAATTGGCTCTCAGGTCCGCGACAATGTCCTCGCGAACACCCTTCGCCACGCCGATGGAGTGCTCGGCGGCCCAGGTCATGTCGGATTTCTGCTCTTCAAATTTGTCGGCCGGGGCCTTGCACTGCGGGCAGGATTCCGGAGGCGTGTCGCCCTCATATACGTAACCGCAAACTTTGCAAACCCATTTCTTCATTGTAAATATCTCCTTTTCTTTATTATTTGCGGCTGCCCGCGGGCGGGGGCCGGAAAGCCCGCGCGTGAACCGGAGCGGCCGCTGTTTTCTAATCAGATTCATTCCCGATAACAGGAATGATTCCTGTTATTAGACTAGCATACGGATCCGGGTTTGTCAACCGGATTTCACTTTTTTTCCAGGCAATCGCGGCAGATTCCGTAAAAATAGGTAATGTGGCTGTCCACCCGGCCGTCGCAGTATTCCTGGGCGGCGTCATCGATCTGACGGGAGACTTCCATCGGCAGGTCGCAGACGGTTCCGCACTGCCTGCATACAAAGTGATAATGGGGGCGCATATCCGCGTCGAAACGTTCCGGGCCGCTGCCGCAGCTGAGTTTGCGGATCTCGCCCAGTTCGGCCAAAAGATTCAGATTGCGGTACACGGTTCCCAGACTTACGTTGGGAAGTTCTTCCCGCACGCTGGCGTAGATCGCGTCCGCGGTCGGGTGATCATGCCGCGCCGCCAGGCAGCGCATGATGCAGTCCCTCTGCCGGCTGTGCTTTCGTGTTTTCATAGCCGTGTCTCCTGTCAGATCAAAATCAATAACAATAACTGTTCCTGATTATATCATTCTCCCCGTTTTTGTCAAGATTGCGTGCGCGTCGCCCGAAATGCGGCCGCCGTGCCGACGCGGTGTCCGCCTCTTCACTCCGCCGGCGCATTCCCCTGCCCCTGCAGCCGTTCCTTCGCCACGCGTATAAACTCGCGGGTGGCTCTGGACATATAATGTCCCTTATGGTACCCGATGCCCAGCATCCCGTGGGCCCGGGGGTGATCCAGATGATAGAAATTAATTCCCGCCCGGTGCAGCAGGGCCGCGTGGAACTCGTCGTCTTCCGTCACGAACATCTTCGGATAGAAGGTAACGCCCATTCCCTTGGCCGCCAGCGCGAGCACGGTTTCGATATTTTCCGTTTCCAGTATGATTTCCGGCGTAATCTGGGCATCCTCAAACATCTCGTCCGCCGCCATCCGCACCCGGTTCCCGGGATTGATCAGAAGAAAAGGGCAGTCCTTAAGAAGCGTCAGGTCGGCGGAACTCTCCAGCCGCGCGCGGATTTCGGCCGCGCGGCCGGGATATGCCGTTTCCAGAATACTGTCCGGGACCACCAGAAGGATTTCCTCATCACAGATGGGCACCGTTTCCACATTCTCTACCTTAAAAGGAAGCATACCGATAATCAGGTCCACGTCGCCCCGCTGAAGTTCCGCGTCCAGTTCCTGCGTATTGCCTTCTTTCAGATGAAGTTCGATGCCGGGGAACTGTTTTTTATAGATCGGCAGGATTTCCGGCAGAATCTTCCGCCCTCTCGTATGGGACATGCCGATGGTCAGGCAGCCCTTGGAAAAATCCTTGATATCGGCGATTTCCCGGTAAGTTTCATCCCGCAGGTGAATGATTTCCCGCGCGTGCTTTTCCAGCATTTTCCCCGCGTAGGTCAGCGTCAGCGGGGAGGTGCGGTTAAACAGCGTAATATCGAATTCCCGTTCCAGATTCGCGATGTGGCTGCTCAGTGACTGCTGGGAAATGTTCAGCCGCCCTGCCGCCTTCGTAAAACTGGATTCTTCCGCCGCCGCGAGGAAATATTCCAGGTTGAGAAAATTGATCATGCGCGCCTCCTAGAATCCCGCTTCATGCATTCCGCTGCCCGTAAGGGACGGAATATAGGGGATCAGTTTTTCCACGGAGGTATTGATGACCAGTTCCTCCGGAAAATGCAGTTCCTCCAAAAGCGTCTGCGCGTCCCGGTGATTGCCCGCGTCCGCCGCCACATGGGCGTCGCTGTTCATGATAACGGCCGTTTGGTAATGTACGCACCGTTCCAGGAGCCCCTTATAGTTTTCCCGCGCGCTTTTCCGGGAAGAACGGGGATTTAAGGAAGAGTTATTGATTTCCAGCAGCACGTGTTCTTCCGCGGCGGCGGCGGCGACGGTATCCGCGTCGATGGGGAAGCGGCTGTCGTCGGGGTGGCCGATGATTTTTACGTAAGGATTCTTCATGGCGCTAATAATGGCCGCCGTATTCTGGCTCACCGTTCCGCTTGTAAAGCAGGGCAGATGGATGCTTGCGATGGCATAATCCATTTTCTGCAGGATGTGCGGGCGAAGGTCTACGTGCCCCTCGTAGTCCAGAATATTCAGTTCGCACCCGATCAGCAGGCGTACGCCGTACAGTTCGGAGGGAATCACTCGGAAATTGGTAAAAAACAATTCGTGCGGCGCGCCGTTCAGCCGCGGCCCGTGTTCGGTTGAGCCGAACACTTCCAGTTTCTGCCGGGAAGCGGCGAAGGCCATTTCATACAGAGTGTTGTATGCATGGCCGCTGGCCAATGTATGGGTATGCAGATCCATGACATCTCGCATAGTCGTCCTTCTTTCTTATGGGGGCAAAATGATGCCCGGGGCGGGTCATCATGTTCGCGTTTCTTTGAGATTGCGTCGGTTTTCGGGGTCAGACCGGCCGTTTGGGAACGTGCCGCCCGAACCGCTGCGATTATATCATAATTTTTCTTCAAAAACTATAAAAAAAATAAGGTAGAAATTCAAAAATTATAGTATAATAAGATTAAACGCCGTTCAACAGGTATGTTTGAAACGTGTGAAGTGAAAAAGCAGGATGGAGGAATACAAAACATGAGTGAAGAAATGCTGAAGGAACAGGAAGAGCAAATCGAGAAGGCGGACGCCGGGGCGGCTGAGACTGCCGGTGCGCAGGCGGAGCCGGCCGGAGAAGCGGCCGGAGCGGCACCGGAACCGGCTGAAGCGTCTGACGCGGCGCCGGAGACTGCCGAAGCGTCCGGAACGGCAGGGGACGCCGGGACGGCCGGAGTGACGGCTGAGACTGCCGAAGCGGCGGAGCCGGCCGGAACGTCTGATGCGGCGACAGGGGCTGCCGAAGTGGCGGCGGAAGCGTCCGGAGCGGCAGGGGA
>CAZPGD010000006.1:3473-5301 GCA_964585865.1 uncultured Hungatella sp.
GCCTTCGCCGGAGGCGGCCGCTCCCGCGGAGTCTATGGCGGATTACAAGGCGGAACTGGAGAAAACCTATCAGGAGTATGAAAAGAAGAATACCCGCGCATTCGCGGAGAACGAGTCCCCCGATGCGGATAAGTGGGAAGAACTGCGCCAGATGATGGAGAATAAGACGGTGGTCGGGGTCAAGATCAAGGAGATCGTCAAAGGCGGCGCGATTGCGTATGTAAACAACCGCAAAGCGTTTATCCCGGCTTCCCAGATTGCCCTCGGCTACGTGGAGAAACTCGAGGACTGGGTAGGCAGGCACCTGGATACCTACATTATTACCGTGGATCCCGAGAAGAAGCGTCTTGTGCTGTCTGCCAGAGAGTATCTGAAAGCCCGCAGAGAGGAAGAGCGCAAGGCCAGAATGGCGGCGTTCAAGCCGGGCGACATCGTAGAAGGCGTGGTGGAGAGTCTGAAGGATTACGGCGCGTTTGTCAGACTGGACGAGGGCGTGAGCGGATTGCTGCATGTTTCCCAGATCAGCCGCCAGAGAGTGGGACGTCCGTCCGATGTGCTGAGCGAAGGCCAGAAGATCCGGGTCAAGATCCGCGATACCGCCGACGGAAAGATCAGCCTGAGCATGAAAGCGCTGGAAGAGGATGAGGAGAAACCGGCCCGCGCCCCGCGCGAACGCCGCGAGAACCGGGAAGGCCGCGAGGGACGTGAGAACCGGGAGAACCGCGAAGGCCGTGAGCCAAGAGAAGAAAAGAGCGATTTCCATTATAAGAATTCCGCTCCGGTAACGACCGGCCTGGGCGATCTGCTGAAAGATCTGAAAATTGATCAATAGAATGTGAAGTAAGGAGGGATACGCATGACCTATATCCCCAAGACCTATGATCAGATCGATCAGTGGAAGTCCCTGATGTTCATTTACAATTCCGCTTTAAAGCAGATGAACGTCAAGATCGAAGTGCTGAACAGCGAATTTGTGCATATATACAATTATAATCCGATCGAGCATGTGAAATCCCGGCTGAAGACGCCGGAGAGCATCGTTAAGAAGCTGAAGCGGATGAATTACGAAGTAACGGCGTTTAATATGACAGAGAAGCTGAATGATGTGGCCGGCGTCCGGATCATCTGCTCGTTCACTTCGGATATTTACCAGATTGCCGACATGCTTTCCAAGCAGGCCGACATCACGGTCCTGTACGTAAAGGATTATATCAAGAATCCGAAGCCGAACGGATACAAGAGTTACCATATGGTGGTGACGATCCCGGTGTATCTGTCGGCGGGACCCGTGGAAACCAAGGTGGAGGTGCAGATCCGGACGGTTGCCATGGATTTCTGGGCGTCCCTGGAGCACAAGATGTATTATAAACTGGGCGGGGACGCTCCGGCCAATCTCCAGAAGGAGTTGAAAGCCTGCGCCGATGTGGTGGACATGCTGGACGCGAAGATGTATTCTCTGAATGAGGCGATCCTTCAGTGGAACGCCAGGGAAGAGAAAGAAAAAGCGCGGGAAGAGATTCCGGCGGACGAGAAATTTGATCCGGCAGATCTGGAGGATCCGGAGGACTGGGTACGGCGGGCCGGGATCTGAAAATGAACGGGGTGCGGCGGGCTGAGTCCCGAGAACAGAACAGGGTGCGGCAGGCCGGAATCCGAAAATGAACAGGGTACGGCGAGCCGGATTCCGAAAACCAAAAGGGACAGGCGGATCGGATCCCGAAAACGAACGGGACAGTGAACCGGATCCCGAAAATGAACGGGACAGGCGGCCCGGTGACGGTATGTGCCGGGACCGCCTGCTTTCCATGTTTCCGCGATCGGAAACGGC
>CAZPGD010000006.1:5401-12456 GCA_964585865.1 uncultured Hungatella sp.
GAAACGGCGGCCCGGGAGAGCAACGGCGGGCATAGACTTAGGAAAGGAGCGGCGAAACCGTGCGAGTTGTGCTGCAAAGGGTGAGCTCCGCGAGCGTCACCGTGGACGGGACCATAGTCGCCTCCATCGGAAAAGGGCTCCTGCTTCTGGTGGGAGTCGCGGACGGCGATACGGAGGAAATCGCCGCCGCAATGACAGATAAGATCTGCAGGCTGCGGATTTTCGCGGATGAGAACGGCAAGACGAACCGGTCCCTGGCCGACGTGGGCGGAGAAATTCTGGTGGTCAGCCAGTTCACGCTCTACGCGGACTGCAGGAAAGGGAACCGGCCCGGCTTTACCGGAGCAGGCGCGCCGGATCGGGCCAGCGGGATCTACGAATCGGTAATCCGGCGCTGCCGCGAGTATTCGGACCGTGTGGAACATGGGATATTCGGAGCGGACATGAAGGTTTGTCTGGTAAACGACGGACCGTTTACGCTGATGCTGGACAGCGGGGAACTGGGGATCCGTCCCCGGAAAGGAGTATAATTTTATGACAGGGAAAGAACTGCAGGAACAGTTGACATGGAAAATTCCGCATGTGGCGGAAGCGGCTCCGGAGCAGATCAGGGAAGCCGCCGCGTTCTGCGAAGGATATAAATCGTTTCTGGATCACGGAAAGACGGAGCGGGAGTGCGTAAGGGCCGCGATCGGGCTTCTACGGGACGCCGGGTATGAGGAATTTGATTTCTCGAAACGGTACCGCCCCGGCGATCGGGTCTATTATTCCAACCGGGGCAAGTCCCTGGTGGCCACAACCTTCGGGCAGAGGTCCATCCGCGAGGGGATCCGCATCAATGGCGCCCATATTGATTCTCCGCGCCTCGATCTGCGGCCGCGTCCCCTGTACGAGAAGGACAGCATGGCCTATTTCAAGACCCGCTATTACGGCGGGATCCGCAAGTACCAGTGGGCCGTGACGCCGCTGGCCATGCACGGGACCGTAGTGAAAAAAGACGGCCGGACGGTGGAACTGGATCTGGGCGAGAAGCCGGGCGATCCCGTATTCTGCGTGACGGATCTGCTGCCCCATCTGTCGGAAGAGCAGGATGAACGCAAGCTGAAGGACGGAATCAAGGGAGAGGAACTGAATATCGTCGTCGGCTCCGTTCCGTTCGAGGACGGGGACGTTAAGGAGCCGGTAAAACTGAAAGCGCTGCAGCTGCTCCACGAGTATTACGGCATCACCGAGGAGGATTTTGCCAGGGCGGAAATCGAGTTTGTGCCGGCCCAGAAAGCGGCCGACGTGGGGTTGGACCGCAGTATGATCGGTGCTTACGGACAGGATGACCGGGTCTGCGGCTATACGGCCCTGATGGCGGAGATCCGGGCCGACGCCCCGCTTTATACCACGGCGACGGTGCTGACGGATAAGGAGGAAATCGGATCCGTGGGCAATACCGGAATGAACACCGCCTATTTTAAGGATTACGTGGCCTGCCTCGCGGAGCGGGAGGGCACCACGGCAAAAGAGGTGTTCCGCCATTCCATCTGCCTGTCGGCGGACGTGAACGCGGCCTTTGACCCCACGTTTCCCCAGGTGTCGGAACCGATGAACAGCTGCTATATCAACCGCGGCTGCGTGCTGACCAAATACACCGGCGGCCGCGGCAAGAGCGGGGCCAGCGACGCCGGCGCCGAATACATGGCGAAGGTGATCCGTATTATGGAGGAGGCCGGCGTATTCTGGCAGATCGGCGAGGTCGGGGCGGTCGACGTGGGCGGCGGCGGAACTATTTCCAAGTTCATTGCCTGCCTCAATGTGGACGTGGTGGATCTGGGCGTGCCGATTTTGTCCATGCACTCGCCGTTCGAACTGTCGGCGAAGCTGGACGTGTACAATACCTACAAGGCGTTTAAGGCGTTCTACGAGTGGCGGGAATAACCGTTCGGACGGCGGTCCGTAAGCGGCTTTCCGGGCGTGACGGTTTTGGGGCGTAAATTTATTTATAAGGAAACTCTTTCCTTTGAATTCCGGATATGCTATACTCTACGGAGCGCGGTTTAAGCGGGAGCCGGGATATTTGCGGCCCCGGCGCCAGTATCGGACAGAAAGAAAAGGAACGGAACATGAAGCGATTTTGGAATGCCTGCCTGTGCGGGCTGCTGGCCGCGGCGGTTCTGAGCGGCTGTTCCCAAAAGACGGGAAGCGACGGGTCCAAGGTGGAACTCGGCGAGTATAAAGGGGTCCATTATACGCCCCAGAGCGTGGAAGTGACGGACGAGCAGGTGGAGGCCGAGATCCAGGCCATGCTGGATATGCACCCGAATGTTACGGCGGTGAAACGCGCCGCCAAAAACGGCGATGTGGTGAATATCGATTACGTGGGGAAAAAGGACGGGGTCGCGTTTGACGGCGGCACGGCCGAGGGGGCGGATCTGGAACTGGGTTCGGGCAGTTTTATCGACGGATTCGAGGAGGGTCTGATCGGCGCTTCCGCCGGCGATAAACGGAACCTGGATCTGACGTTCCCGGAGGACTATTTTAACGAGGAACTGGCCGGACAGGCCGTGGTGTTTGAAGTAACGGTCAATGAGGTAAAGGAATCCACGCCCGCCGAACTGAATGAGGAGTTTGTCAAGAATTATACGGAATATGCCTCGGTCGACGAGTTCCGCGCCGATACGCGGGCCCAGATGGAGAGCGCGGCCGCGGAAAGCGCCGAGTACCGGAAACGGAGCGACGTATTTCTGAAAGTGGTGGAGAACGCGACGGTCACGGTGACGGATGAGACGGTCCAGCAATTCTATGATGATCTGTACGCGGGGTATGAGCAGCAGGCGGCGCTGTACGGCACGGATATCGAAACGCTGCTGAGTTATTCCGGCATGGATATGGAGACGTTCCAGACGCAGCTGAGGGAAGACGCGAAGACGGCCGCGGAGCAGGACGCCGTGGCGAGAGCGATCGCGGATAAGGAAAAAATCAAGGTGGAAGACGCCGACCGCGAGGAACTGGCGGAAGAGTTCGGCTATGAGAGCGCGGAGGCCATGGCGGAGGTCGCGGGAGAGGACGCCATAGAGTCCTATATCATTACGGAAAAAGTGGTCGATTTCCTGGCGGAAAACGCGGTTGCCGAATCGTAAGGGACAGAGGTACGGCCGCGGGGGGGAGAGACGGATCATGCACCGACAGACCTATTTTCGCGGGATGCGGGAAGGCATTCCGGTTGCTTTGGGATATTTTTTCGTATCGATTACCATCGGCATCGCCGCCAGAGGGGCGTCGCTGACCCCTGTCCAGGCGACGGTCATGTCCCTTACGAACCTGACCAGCGCCGGGGAGTTCGCTTCCTTCGCGCTGATCGCTTCCGGGGCCCCGTATCTGGAAATGCTGGTCTCGCAGGCGGTTATCAATCTGCGCTACTGCCTGATGTCCTGCGCCCTGTCGCAGAAAGTGGACCGGAAGACGCCGCTTTACCAGCGTCTGATCATGGCTTTCGGGATCACGGATGAGATTTTCGGCCTGTCCGTCAGTCAGAAGGGGAAGCTGGATCCGTGGTACACCTACGGGGTCATGAGCGTCGCCATACCGGGCTGGACGCTGGGTACGCTGGTGGGGATCCTCTCTACGGGCGTGCTGCCGGATCCGGTTCTGAACGCCATGAATATGGCGCTGTACGGGATGTTCATCGCCATTTTCATGCCGGCCGCGCGGGACAACAAGATTCTGCTGCCGGTCCTTTTTATCGCGATGGCGGCCAGCGCCCTGTTCCGGGCGCTTCCGGTATTCGATTTTATTTCCTCCGGCATGAAGACCGTGATCCTGACGCTGGTGATTTCGCTGGCGGCGGCGGTGCTGTTCCCGGTGCCGGATGAACCGGAGAAGAAAGAGGAGGCGGAGCGGGCGTGAGAAATTACATGTATATTCTGGTTATGGCGCTGACCACCTACCTGATCCGCGCGGTCCCGCTGGCGCTTTTCCGCAGGGAGATCACCAACAGGACGTTCCGCTCGTTTCTGACCTATATGCCGTATGTGACGCTGGCGGTCATGACGTTTCCCGCGATCCTTGAGATCACGGATTCCGCGTGGATCGCTTGGGCGGGTTTCCTGGCGGCCATGGTGCTGGCCTATAACCGGGTAAGCCTGTTCGTGGTGTCCCTGGGCTGCTGCGCGCTGGTACTGGCACTGCAGATGATCTGAGAATATAAGGATACCTGCCGGGAGTTTTGCGCAGGATACAGGCGGTACGGGCCGCCGGACCGCGTGACACGGGCCGCCGCGTCCGGACACAACAGAGGTTTAAGTATGATTTTTAAGGATATATGGCTGGATGTCAAGGCCGTGCAGGAGCGGGATCCCGCGGCGCGCAGCGCCCTGGAGGTGCTGCTTCTCTATCAGGGCGTCCACGCGCTGATCTGGCACCGGGTCGCCCACTGGTTCTATAAGCACCGCCTGTTTTTCATTGCCAGGCTGATTTCCCAGATCGCCCGGTTCTTTACGCTGATCGAGATCCATCCCGGGGCCCGGCTTGGCCACGGGATCCTGATTGACCACGGAAGCGGCGTGGTGATCGGGGAAACCGCGGTAGTGGGGGATAACTGCACGATCTATCAGGGGGTGACGCTGGGCGGGGTCGGAACCCAGCGCGGGAAGCGCCATCCCACTCTGGGCAATAACGTAACGGTAGGCGCGGGCGCCAAGATTCTCGGTTCCTTTGAAGTGGGGGATAATTGCACAATCGCCGCCAACGCGGTTTTATTAAAGCCGCTGGAGGACAACGTGACGGCGGTGGGGATCCCGGCGCGTCCGATCAAGAAGGACGGAGTGCCGCTTCCGAAAGAGGATAAGGAGACGGTTTCCATGGAAAGCTACTGCCGGATGGAGGAACGCCTAAAAAAGCTGGAAGAGCAGGTGGAGCAGCTGAAAAAGGAATTGGAAAAGGCGGAGCCTGACCGGAAATAGGAGATGATCCGACATGCAGAAACAGAAAATATATCGCGCGATATTCGCGGTATCGGCCGTTGTTTTTTTAATTTCATCCGCGTTTCTCGTTTCCTGCTGGTGGGGGTACCGCCAGGCGGATTCGGAATATGAGCAGATTGCCGGCGAGGTTGTCCTGGACAGGAACGCGCCGGTTCCCGGCGGCGCGGCCCCGGAGGATAAGGACCGTCCCGCGCTGTCGATTGATTTCGCCGAACTGCGGGCCGTGAACCGGGACATTGCGGCCTGGATCGATTTTCCCGGACAGGACGCCAGCTATCCGGTGGTGCAGGGAACGGATAACGAGCATTATCTGAACCTGACGTTTAACGGCACCCGCAATTCTTCCGGAACGATCTTTGCCGACAGCCGCAACGACGGGCTGATGACGGACGGCAATACGATCATTTACGGTCACAATATGAAGAACGGCTCCATGTTCGGGTTCCTGAAAAAATATCTGCGGCGGGAGCATTATGAGCAGTACCCGTATTTTGACGTGTATCTGCCGGATGGCGCATACCGGTTCGCGATTATTTCCTGCGCCAGGATACGGGCGTATCTGGAAAATTATCAGATCCTGTTTACGGGCGATAAGGACCGTCAGGCTTACATTAATCGGATCCGGGCGACGGAGCAGTTTGCCGTCGGGCCGGTGGAAAGCGACGGCGGCGTGCCGGAAGCGAAGTATGTTCTGGAACTGCTTTCGGACGAGGGGGAAGTGAAGCCGGACGCGGGCGCGGCGGGATCGGGCGCGGCGGCTCCGGAAAAAGGGACCGTTGCGGAGGAAAGCACCGGTACGGGAAGTGGTACCGGCGCGGAGAAAGGTACCGGTACGGAAGGAGACACCGGTGCGGGAAGTGGTACCGGCGCGGAGAAAGGCACCGGTACGGAAGGGGGAACCGGCGCGGAGAATGGCACCGGCACGGGAAGAGGAACCGGTGCGGAGGAAGGCACGGGCGCGGACGGAGAGGAACCGTACACGGAGGATCCCGGCGGCGCGCCGCCGCTGGTGCTGCTTTCCACGTGCAGCGGCAGCGATCACGAGTACCGGTTCGTGGTGCTTGCCCAGGTACAGAAATTTTATCCGGCGGACTGAATAACGCGGGTTCCGGCAGGAGGAAAGGGATCGCAAAATGAAATTTTTTCAGCGGATGGAACAGAAATTCGGCAGATATGCCATTAAAAACCTGATGTATTACATCATAATCCTTTACATCATCGGCATTGTGATCCAGATGGTGGCGCCGGGGCTTTACTGGAACTATCTGAGTCTGGACGCGCCGGCGATCCTGCACGGACAGATCTGGCGCGTTATCACGTTCATCATTTATCCCCCGATGGGATCCATGGCGCCCATCGGCTCTTCGATCGGCATGATGCTTTCCGATCTGCTCTTCAACGGTCTCATGCTGTCCCTGTATTACTCGCTGGGGACCAATCTGGAGAGGACATGGGGCGCCTTCCGTTTTAATGTGTATTTCTTCATGGGAATACTGGGACACGTACTGGCGGCGATCATTGCCTATCTGGTGTTCCATCAGTACCTGCTTTTGACGACTACCTATCTGAACATGTCGCTGTTTTTCGGGTTCGCCGCGGTGTATCCGGATATGCAGTTCCTGCTTTTTATGGTGATTCCGGTGAAAGCGAAGGTGCTGGCGGTCTTTGACGGGCTTTTCTTTGTCTACGGATTCATTACCGGCGGCGCGGCGGAGCGCTGCGCGATCATTCTGTCCCTGGCGAATTTCCTGATCTTCTTCCTGATGACCAGGAATCTGAACCGCTACACGCCGAAGGAGGTAAAGAGAAGGCGCGAGTTCCGCAATCAGACCAAAATCGTGCCGAAAGGCGCCGCGCGGCACCGCTGCGCGGTCTGCGGACGGACGGAGAAGGACGGGGAGAATCTGGAATTCCGCTACTGCTCCAAATGCGCGGGGAACCTGGAATACTGCCAGGACCATCTCTACACCCACCAGCATGTGACGGAGCCGCTTCCGCCGCAGTAGGTGCGGCGCGGGAGGGACGGCGGAGGTGCGGCGCGGTCTTTTATGCCCGGGCCAAAAGTCCGCGCGGGCACCTTAAGAG
>CAZPGD010000006.1:12556-16932 GCA_964585865.1 uncultured Hungatella sp.
GGTGCGGCGCGGTCTTTTATGCCCGGGCCAAAAGTCCGCGCGGGCACCTTAAGAGACGCCGGCGGAGGGTTCTGTAGGCCGGCCGCGCGGGAGACGGAACGTGACAGAAAAGAAAGGATAAAGGAATCGTTGTTCTTATGGAAAAGAAGCCATTTGTAAGTTTGGAGAAGCTGAACGGGATCGTGGCGCGCTACCCGACGCCGTTCCATCTGTATGATGAAAAGGGCATCCGGGAGAATGCCGTCAGACTGAAGCGGGCTTTTGCCTGGAACCCGGGGTTTCGGGAGTATTTCGCGGTAAAGGCCACCCCGAACCCGTTTATTCTGCGGATCCTGCAGGAATACGGCTGCGGTACGGACTGTTCCTCCATGACGGAACTGATGATGTCGGAAGCCTGCGGTTTTAGCGGGGAATCGGTCATGTTCTCTTCCAACGACACGCCGCCGGAGGAATTTCGGTTCGCCGACGAACTGGGCGCGATTATCAATCTGGACGATATTACGCATATCCGGACGCTGGAGGAGACCCTGGGCCGTATCCCGGAAACGATCTGCTGCCGGTATAATCCGGGCGGCGTGTTCCGGATGAGCAACGGCATCATGGACAACCCCGGGGACGCCAAATACGGCATGACCACGGAGCAGATTTTTGAGGCGTTCCGTATTCTGAAGGCGAAAGGCGCCAGGCGTTTCGGGATCCACGCGTTTCTGGCCAGCAATACCGTGACGAACGAGTATTATCCCATGCTGGCGAAGATCCTGTTTGAACTGGCCGTGAAGCTGCGGCGGGAGACCGGGGCGGAGATCGCGTTTATTAACCTGTCCGGGGGCATCGGCGTGCCCTATCGCCCGGATCAGGAGCCGAACGACATTTTTGTGATCGGAGAAGGCGTCCGGAAAGCCTATGAGGAGGTGCTGGCGCCTGCCGGCATGGGAGACGTGGCGATCTATACGGAACTGGGACGTTTCATGCTGGCCCCCTACGGCTGCCTGGTGACGAGGGCGATCCATGAAAAGCACACCTATAAGGAATATATCGGCGTGGACGCCTGCGCGGCCAACCTGATGCGCCCGGCCATGTACGGGGCCTACCACCATATCACCGTTATGGGTAAGGAAAACGCTCCCTGCGATCACAAATACGACGTGGTGGGTTCTCTCTGTGAAAATAATGATAAATTTGCCGTAGACAGGATGCTGCCCGAGATCCGGCCCGGCGATCTGCTCGTGATTCACGACACGGGGGCGCACGGGTTTTCGATGGGGTACAATTATAACGGGAAGCTGCGGTCGGCGGAACTTCTGCTCCGGGAGGACGGGCAGGTGCAGCTGATCCGCCGCGCCGAGACGCCCGCTGATTATTTCGCGACGTTTGATTTCTGCCATCTGCTGGATAAATACCGACAAATATAGCGCGGAACGCAAAAAACCTGCCGTGCCGGCAGGTTTTCCCGTTTGTTTGTACAAAAAGGATGTCAAAGGATAAAGGAGTGTGATTGAAGTAAGGATTTTTTCTTTACGTGCAGAGTATAGCACAGGGTTTCGGAAAAAGATTGTAGATTGTTTAAATAGATTATGAAGAAATTCTTAATTCCTTACGGATTTCCCGTACATGCCGCGGGAAATGCCTGACAGCGGGAAGGGGAGGAACCTGACCTTGCGGGGTTGCAATATCCGTACGCAGATGTTATACTGCTACTCATAGACGACAGTGAGAAAGGACGCGATGTCATGACACTTCAGCAGAGAGCGCTTAATGTGATCGAACGGCTTCCTGAGGATAAGATCGACCAAGTTGTCCGGTTTGCGGAATTTTTGTCCCGGGAAACGGGATCACAGGCACAGGCGCCTTCCCGTAAGTCCGTGAACGAGGATGGATATATCAGAAAACCGGGGGTTTTGAAACGGAAAATGGTGATGGCAGATGATTTCGATGAAACGCCGGAATGTTTTGGGGAGTACATGTGATGTATCTGACAGACACTTGCGCATTGCTTTGGTTTCTCGATGATGACGGACACTTGTCCAAAAAGGCAAAAGACGTGATCGGGAAAAATGAAGATGTTTATCTCAGTGTTGCATCCTTATGGGAGATAGCGATAAAGAAATCGATCCGTAAATTGGATATCGAGGAATCCGTTACAGACATAGAGAGGATCTGCGACGATTACGGGATCACGATTTTGCCGATAAAAACAAGGTACCTGGAACGGATACAGACGCTTCCGATGTACCATTCCGATCCGTTCGACAGATTAATTATAGCGACGGCGCTTGAAGAAGGAATGACATTGATAACGCATGATACAAAGATACGACAGTATGATATAAAGCTGGTCTGGTGACAGGGGAACCGCTGCCTGCCGGACGGCGACATAATTCTTGCAATATCCTGAAAAGTATGCTATCTTCTTATTACAGGTTTTTCCTGTGCCGCGGCGCGCGGGCGCCGTTCTGAGGTATTGGAAATCAGCGAACCGGTTTTCAGCGGATACGGGTTTCACCGGAGGAATCCCTTACTTGGAAAGATAAAGAAACGGGAAAAGGATATATAAACATAAACGGGAATATTTGTTCGATTGGAGGAGAATATGGACAGAGAAGAAAAGATGAAGGCCCTTGACGCGGCGCTGTCGCAGATTGAGAAAGCGTACGGAAAAGGCTCCGTGATGAAGCTGGGCGATTCCGGCGCGAATATGAATATCGAAACGGTTCCCACGGGCTCCCTGAGCCTGGATCTGGCCCTGGGGCTGGGCGGTATCCCGAAAGGCCGCATTATCGAGGTGTACGGACAGGAGTCCAGCGGCAAGACGACGGTGGCGCTCCACATGGTGGCGGAGGTGCAGAAGCGGGGCGGAATCGCCGGTTTTATTGACGCCGAGCACGCTCTGGACCCGGTTTACGCGCGCAATATCGGCGTGGACATCGACAATTTGTATATTTCCCAGCCGGATAACGGCGAGCAGGCCCTGGAGATCACGGAAACCATGGTCCGCTCCGGCGCCATCGACATCATCATTGTGGATTCCGTGGCGGCGCTGGTGCCGAAGGCGGAGATTGACGGGGAGATGGGAGACGCCCATGTGGGCCTGCAGGCGCGCCTGATGTCGCAGGCGCTGCGGAAACTGACCGGCGTAGTCAGCAAGACGAACTGCAGCATCATTTTTATTAACCAGATCCGTGAGAAGATCGGCATGGCGTACGGGAACCCGGAGACGACTACCGGCGGGCGCGCGCTGAAGTTCTACGCGTCCGTGCGTCTGGAAGTGCGCCGAGGCGACACTCTGAAACAGGGCGGCGAAGTTGTGGGGAGCCATGTCAAGGTAAAAGTTGTGAAAAACAAGATCGCTCCGCCGTTTAAGGAAGCAGAGTTTGACATTATGTTCGGAAGGGGAATTTCCGTTGAGGGCGATATCCTGGATCTGGCGGTAAAAGAGAATATCGTGGAGAAAAGCGGCGCCTGGTACTCCTACCGGGGAGCCAGGATCGGCCAGGGGCGCGAGAACGCGAAGAATTACCTGCGGGAGAATCCCGCGCTCTGTAAGGAGATTGAGAACAGGGTCCGGGAGTCCTGCGGGCTGTCGCCGTGCGGGACCGCGGCGGACGCGGAAGAAAAAAATACGGAAGAAAAAAGCGCGGAAGAAAAAGGCGCCGAAGAAGGCAAAGAGGAGTAACGGGAGGACGGCAGGTGCGTATAACGGAGATTACTCCTTTGGATAAGCGAAAGAGCAAAGTCCTGACAGACGAGGGCTTTGCCCTTGCTTTTTATAAGGGAGAACTGCAAAAATATCAGATTGAAACCGGCGCGGAGATCAGTCCGGAACGGTGGAGCGAGCTTCTGGAGGGCGTTTTCTGCCCCAGGGCCCGGGAGAAGGCCCTGTATCTGCTGCAATCCCGCGACCGGACCGAACGGGAGATCCGCCGGAAGCTTGCGGAAGGATATTACCCGGAGGAAGCGATTGAGCGGACCGTGGAATTTTTGAAAGAATACGGTTATATTAACGATCCGGAATACGGCCGCAGGTATGTGGAACTGTACGGCGGCCGCCGCAGCCGGACGCGGATCCTGAGCGATCTGATCCGGAAGGGGCTGACGCGGGAGCAGGCCGAGGAAATTCTGGACGCGGGGGATGTGGCGGAAGAACGGCAGATCGAGGCGTTTCTGCGGCGCAGGCATTTTGACGCGAAAGAAACGCCGGCCGGCGAAAGGCGGAAGCTGTTCGCGGCTCTCCTGAGAAAGGGGTACTCTCCGGACGCCGTCCGGCATGTCATGGGCGGCGAAAGCGTCTGGGAGGACGGGTGAAGACGGGGGAGACGGCGGGGCGTTACTATTCACGGTTCATGATAATGAGGTGGGAGAAGGGGGTATATCCATCT
>CAZPGD010000007.1:0-16379 GCA_964585865.1 uncultured Hungatella sp.
ACAGAGCACTTGGCTACGGACCAAGGTGTCGGGGGTTCGAATCCTCTCGCGCACGGAGAGAAGTCTTTGAGAGATCGAAGGCTTCTTTTTTTGCGGTCCTATTTCCCGGAATTTCGCGGAAGGCGGGGAAGCCCGGTTTCATGATTTCGGACTGGGCGGAACGGCGAATCCGTGTTTGCGAATTGAAAAAGGGATTGAAACGCGGGGCGGAAACGGCTATAATAGAGACATCGCAGTTTGTACACAAATAATACAAATCATGGCAGGAGGAAATGGATATGGATATTCGTTATTCCGCTAATCAAAGGGACGTGAAACGCTATACCACGGAGGAGCTGAGGAATGAATTTCTTATCACGGGACTGTACGCGCCGAATGAGGTGCACGCCGTGTATTCGCATGTGGACCGCATGGTGACTCTTGGCTGTATGCCGACAACGGAGCAGGTCTCCATCGATAAGGGGATTGACTGTTGGAAAAATTTCGGCACGAATTTTTTCCTGGAGCGCCGCGAGATAGGAATCTTTAATATCGGCGGCCCCGGCCGGATCACGGCCGGCGGGGAGACGTTTGCCCTCGGCTACAAGGATTGCCTGTATATTGCCAAAGGGACGAAAACGGTGCTGTTTGCCAGCGATGCCCCGGAGAATCCGGCGAAGTTCTACATGGTCAGCGCTCCGGCCCATACTTCCTATAAGACTACGTTTATATCCATTAAGGACGCGGCGAAGAGACATCTGGGTTCCCGGGCGACCGCCAATGAAAGGACCATTAATCAGTTCATCCATCCCGATGTCCTGCAGACCTGCCAGCTGTCCATGGGCATGACGGTTCTGGAAGAGGGAAGCATTTGGAATACCATGCCCTGCCACACGCATGAGCGCCGCATGGAAGTCTATATGTATTTTGAAGTTCCCGAAAACAACGTTGTGTTCCATATGATGGGCGAACCGACGGAGACGCGCCATATTGTCATGAAGAATGAGGAGGCTGTTATCAGTCCGTCCTGGAGTATTCACGCCGGCGCCGGCACTTCCAATTACACCTTCATCTGGGCGATGGGCGGCGAGAATCTGGCGTTTGACGATATGGATAATCTGGAGCCGGCGGAGTTGAAATAGCGGAACGGTTCATTGATTTTATTCTCAGAAACCGTTCATACGGAAAAATGCAGGAGGAGCGCCATGAGCAGGGTGCGGCTGATCGGTGCGGCGGCCTCCTGCATTTTGTTGATACGAGGGCACGGCCCGGCAGAGGATATGTCCCATGGAAGATGCGACTTACAAAAACAGGGAAGATATGGTGTATCAGGTACTGAAGCAGGAAATCCTGGATCTGAAACTGAAGCCCGGACAGCTGATTAAGGAAAATGAGATCTGCGAGCGTTTTTCCGTGTCCAGGACCCCGGTGCGGGACGCGATGCGGATGCTTCAGGAACAGGGTTTTGTCGTTACGGTTCCCTACCGGGGAATCTATGTGACGCTTCTGAGCCTGAGCAATATTAAGCAGATGATCTATATGCGGGTAGCGGTGGAAACCATGGTCATGCGGGATTTTTCCGCAATGGCCACGCCGATGGATATGGAAGACATTTACTATATGATCCGCAAACAGAAAGCGCTGATCCAGACACCGGATTTTAAGCCGGAACAATTCTACCGGCTGGACGCGGAAATGCACGGGTATTGGTTCGGGGCGATGAAAAAGGAAAAGCTGTGGGCGCTGCTGCAGGAGCAGCAGCTTCATTATACCCGTTTTCGGATGTTGGATTTCGTGACGGAGACGGATTTTACGCGGATTGTTCATGAACATGAACAGCTGATCGGGTGTCTGGAACGGAAGGATATTCCCCGCATGGAAACGGTGCTGAAGGACCATCTGTATTTCAGCATGAAACGGATGCGCTATCAGATTGACGTGGAGTACCGTGAGTATTTTGAGGAGGAGGACCCGGTTGGGAAATTTGATATCTGAAGGAACGGCGGGACGAGAACCAGGCGGGCAGAGAGAAAAAATGCCTGTGCCGCCGGAGACCATAGAGGTTGAGATCATCCGCTCCGGACGGAAGACCATGACGCTGCAGGTGCTGCGGGACGGCCGCGTGGTGGTTCGCTGTCCGCGGCGGATGGCGAAGCGGCAGATCGAGGATTTTGTAAACAGTCACCGTCCGTGGATCGCGAAACATCTGGCCCTGGTGCGCGAGCGGCAGGAAGACCGGCCGCTGTTTACGAGCCGCGAGGTTTTGCAGTACCGGGAACTGGCCCGCCGCGTTCTGACGGAGAAGACCCGTGTGTGGGCGGAACGGATGGGCGTTACGTATGGCCGGATTTCGATTCGTCAGCAGGCTACCCGCTGGGGCAGCTGCAGCGCAAAGGGAAATTTGAACTTTAACTGGACTCTCGTTCTGCTTCCCGGGGATCTGCAGGATTATGTGGTGGTTCATGAACTGGCGCACCGCCGGGAGATGAATCATTCGTCCGCGTTCTGGAATATCGTGGCGGACCAGATACCGGACTACGCCGCTCGCCGGCGCCGTTTGAAAGAATACGCCGCCTACACCGATATCCAAATCGCGCCCGACGAATGGGACGAAAAGAGCGAGGGACGTAAAGGTGTAAACGGGACGTAAAAAAACGAGAATTATAAGGGAATAAGCGGGACATAAAGGAACAAAGAATGTAAGGGAATGAGCGGACAAAAAGAATGAGAGACGTAAAGGAATGAGCGGGCAAAAAGAACGAGAGACGTAAGAGAATGGGCGGGACAAAAAGGAACAAAGAATGTAAGGGAATGAGCGAAGAAAAAGAATGAGAGGCGCAAGGGAACGGACGGGACAAAAAGGAACAAAGAATGTAAGGGAATGAACGGACAAAAAGAATGAGAGACGTAAAGGTGTAAACGGGACGTAAAAAACAGGAATGCAAGGAATGAGCGGACAAAAAGAACGAGAGACATAAGGGAATGAACGGGACATAAAACGGAACGGTACAAGTGGTGTAAGCAGCGGTACCCGCGGGGAAAAAGGAGCACATATGGAGTCGAAATGGATGGTATATAGCAAAAGGGCCGATTTCAACGAACTGTCGCGGCGTTTCGGCATTACGCCCGTGACCGCCCGGATCATCCGCAACCGCGATGTCTGCGGGGAAGAGGCGGTCCGCCGCTACCTTTACGGTACACGGGACGATCTCTACTCTCCGCACCTCTTAAAAGACGCGGACAAGGCGGCGGCGATCCTGGCGGAGAAGATATCCGCCGGCAAACGCATCCGCATTGTCGGCGATTATGATATTGACGGTATCTGCGCCACCTATCTGCTGTTCCGGGCACTGACGCGGCTGGGCGCCAGGGTGGATTATGAGATACCGGACCGGATCCGGGACGGCTACGGGATCAACGTGCAGATCATTGAAGCGGCCGCGGCCGAAGGGATCGACACAATTTTAACTTGCGACAACGGGATCTCCGCGGTTTCTCAGATGGAACGGGCTGCCGAACTGGGGCTTACGGTCATTATCACCGATCATCATGAAATTGTCTGCGAGGAAGGGAAACCGGTTCTGCCGCGGGCGGCGGCGGTTCTTAACCCCAGGCAGCCGGACTGCGATTATCCGTGGAAGGAGATCTGCGGGGCGGTGGTGGCTTATAAATTAATCCGTATTCTGTATGAAAACGCGGGCGTTCCGCTGCGGGAATGGGAAGAAATGCTGGAATTCGCGGCGATCGCCACCGTGGGGGACGTCATGCGTCTCCAGGATGAGAATCGGATCCTGGTAAAGGAAGGATTGAAGCAGATTCCGCGGACCGGGAGCGTGGGATTAAAGAAACTGGTAGAGAGCAACAACCTGGATATTTTTCATCTGACTGCCTATCAGATCGGCTTTGTTATCGGTCCCTGCCTTAACGCCAGCGGCCGCCTGCAGACCGCCAAGCTGGCCCTTCGGCTGCTTCTCTGCCGGGAGGAAGGGGAGGCCGGCGAACTGGCCAGCGAACTGAAGATGCTGAACGACCGGCGGAAGGACATGACGGCCCGGGAGTTGGAACGGGCCGTTGAAGATGTGGAGACAAACAGGCGGCAGGATAAGGTTTTGGTGGTTTATCTGCCGGAATGTCACGAATCGCTGGCCGGGATTATTGCCGGACGCCTGCGGGAGCAGTACAATAAGCCGGCTTTCGTGCTGACCAGGTCGGAGGACGGGATCAAGGGTTCCGGCCGTTCCATTGAAGCCTATCCCATGTTCCAATCGCTCTGTGAGGTAAAGGAACTGTTTACCAGATTCGGCGGGCATCCGATGGCGGCGGGACTGTCTTTGGCCTCGGAAGACGATGTGGAGCGGATGCGCCGTCAGCTGAACGAACGCGCCCGGCTGACGGAGGAGGATCTGATTCCCAAAATCTGGATCGATGTGCCCATGCCGATGGATTACGTGACGGAAGAATTTATCCGGGAACTGGAACTTCTGGAACCTTACGGAAACGGAAATGAAAAGCCGCAGTTTGCCCAGAAGGGCCTGCGGGTCCGCGGCGCCCGTGTTTTGGGAAAGAACCGCAATGCGGTCCGCCTCTCCCTGGTGACGCCGGAAGGAACGCCGGCGGAGGCCATGGTTTTTACGGACGGCGACGCGTTCATGGATGGTCTGCGGGGCCATGTGCTCCTCGACGCGGTCTACTATCCGACAATCAACGAATACAATGGCACCCGCACGATCCGGTTTGTGATTAAGGAATGGAAATTCCGTTAACCGGGGGGAATTAAACAGGGGACGGGGCGCGACGTTAATCGCATCCTGCGCGGCGAGGAAATAAGGGCCGCCGCAGCGATTCTGGTGTACTTTGGGATGATTCCGTGCTATACTCAGAGCGGATGTCCAAAAAAGTATTACGGGAAATCGATCCGGAAAGGCAGGAACACAGTATGGTAAATCAGATAATGGATTTTGTTGAACGGCAGGATCCGGAAGTCGGGGCCGCCATTAAGCAGGAAGCGGCCCGCCAGCGCCGGAACCTGGAACTGATCGCGTCGGAGAATATCGTGTCGGAGGCGGTCATGGCGGCCATGGGTACGGTGCTGACCAATAAATACGCCGAGGGCTACTCCGGAAAGCGCTATTACGGCGGCTGTGAATATATTGACGTAGTGGAGACATTGGCCATCGAGCGCGCGAAGAAGCTGTTTAATTGCGACTACGCCAATGTGCAGCCGCATTCCGGCGCGCAGGCCAATATGGCCGTTTTTCTGGCCATGCTGAAGCCGGGCGACACCTTTATGGGGATGAATCTGGATCAGGGCGGACATCTGTCCCACGGAAGCCCCGTGAATTTCTCCGGCATGTATTTTCATATGGTGCCGTACGGGGTGGATGAGAACGGTTTTCTGGATTATGACGAGATGGAGCGCATCGCCCTGGAATGTAAGCCGAAAATGATCCTGGCGGGCGCCAGCGCCTACGGCCGCGTAATTGATTTCAAACGGTTCCGCGAAGTGGCCGACAAGGTGGGCGCGTATCTGATGGTGGATATGGCCCATATCGCCGGACTGGTGGCGGCGGGCCTCCATCCGAGTCCCATTCCCTACGCGGATGTGGTGACGTCGACGACGCACAAAACATTGCGCGGCCCCAGAGGCGGCCTGATTCTGGCGAATAAAGCCGCCGCGGAACGGTTCAATTTTAACAAGGCCATTTTCCCCGGTACCCAGGGCGGTCCGCTGGAGCACGTGATCGCCGCCAAGGCCGTATGCTTCGGCGAGGCGCTGAAGCCGGAGTTTAAGACATATCAGGAGCAGGTCGTGAAGAACGCCGCGGCGCTGGCTGACGAACTGCAGAAGCAGGGCTTCCGGATCCTGACCGGAGGCACGGACAACCACCTGATGCTCGTGGATCTGCGCGGGATGGAGATTTCGGGCAAGGAACTGCAGAACCGCTGCGATCAGGTGTATATTACGTTGAATAAGAACGCCGTTCCTGGCGATCCCCGGAGCCCGTTCGTCACATCCGGCGTCCGGATCGGCACACCGGCGGTTACTTCCCGCGGACTGAAGGAAGGAGATATGGCGAAAATCGCGGAGTGTATCTGGCTGGCGGCCACGGATTTCGAGGCCAGCGCCGACTATATTCGTGCCGAAGTGACGAAGATTTGTGAGAAGTATCCGATTTACACGGAATAGCGATCGGTTATCCGGACGGATTTTCCTCTTTTCATTGTTTCCGGGTCATGGTATAATTTTTTTGGCAGAATGTCCTCCCGCCCGGTTTGGGATCAGGAGGGAATATATGGGCAGTACAAGTTTTCAGGATCTGAACCTGTCGAACTATTTTCTGTTCGCCGCCGCGGCGGAGGATGAGGAGACCAGCCGTCTGCTGCTTAATACTCTGCTGGGGATCCGTGTGGGACATGTAAAAGTAAATGTGGAGCATACGATCCCGTACAGCAGCGATTTCCGGAGCGTGCGTCTGGATGTGTTCGTGTCGGACGAGGTGCAGGTTCGTTATAACATGGAGATGGAGAACCGGGGCCGCGAAGCGCTGCCGAAGAGGAGCCGTTACCATCAGGCGGAGATGGATGTAATGTCGTTAAAGCCGGGGGAGGACTATACGGGGCTGAGACCGGTGTATGTGGTGTTCATCTGCACATTTGACCCGTTTGACCGCGGACTGTACCGGTACACGTTTGAGAACCGGTGCGCGGAGAGGGACTATTTTCCGCTGGAGGACGGTGCCGTGCGGGTGTTCCTGAGCACAAAAGGAACGAATGACGCGGAAGTGCCGAAGGCTTTGGTGAATCTGCTGGGATATGTGGAAGATTCTACGGACGCGTATGTGGATGAGGTTAATGATCCGAATGTGCGAAGGCTCCACGACAGAGTAACGGAGCTGAAGCGGAGCAGGGAGTGGGAGGCGCGGTATATGCAGTTCCAGGAACTTTTGAAAGAGCAGCGGGAGGAAGGTATCAGAGAAGGACGCAAGGAAGGCATTAGAGAGGGCGAACAGGAGGAGCGTGCGCGTCTCCTGCGTCTGACCAGCCTTATGCTGCAGGCGGGTGAAACCGATATGCTCGGACAACTTGAGCAGGAACCGGAACTTCTGGAAGCGATGCTTCAGAAATATCATTTGTAATACAGAAGATTAAGGTAGTTAGCCGGATTTGCCCATATTCCCTATAGGCAAGTGAAATGCAACTATCAACATAACATAAAAAACGCGACATGCAGGTTCGGGAAGATATTCTGTCCTTACAGATGATAATACCCGGATGAATGAGATCCGAAATGAAATGCTCCGACAGGAAACTCGCCGGAGCGTTTCATTCTGTTTTGCAAGGCGGTCATATCTGATGAAAAATCCAATGCAGGATTCTGCCGCGCCGGTCTGCTCCGTAAGCCGCTGCCACGCGGGCCGCTTTTGCGCCGGGTCAGGGTGTCTGCCCCGCCGCGCCGGCCTGCTGGACGGGCTGGCTTTCGGGGGCCGCCGCTTCCTTCGGCAGGTTCCTTTCCGCTGCGGCTGATGTTTCCTCCCGCAGGTTCCTTTCCGCGGTGGCCAGCATCAGTTTGATCCGGTTGAGCTGATTGACCTCGCTGGCGCCGGGGTCGTAGTCGACGGCGATGATATTCGACTGCGGGAAGGCTTTCCGCAGTTCCTTGATCACGCCCTTGCCGACGATGTGGTTCGGCAGACAGCCGAACGGCTGGGTGCAGACAATATTCGTTGTGCCGCTGTGAATCAGTTCCAGCATTTCTCCTGTCAGAAACCACCCTTCGCCGGTCTGGTTCCCCAGGGAGACGAAATCCTTCGCCAAATCCGCCAGATCGCGGATCCTGGAGGGCGGCGTGAACCGCTCGCTTTGTTCAAGGGCCTCCGCGGTCACGCGGCGCAGATATTCCAGAACCGAGATGACAAGGTTCGACAGTTTGGCGACAGACGTCTTCCCGCCCAGATTATCCGCTTTAAAATTGCTGTTGTAGAAGCAGTACATCAGAAAATCCATCAGATCCGGCATTACCGCTTCCGCCCCTTCGGCTTCCAGAAGATCCACGATATGATTGTTGGCCAGAGGAGAGAATTTCACCAGGATCTCGCCCACGACGCCGACCCGGGGTTTTCTGATGTCGCGCAGGGGCAGCCGGTCGAAATCGCGGACGATCCCCCGGACGTTGCGGTTAAATTCGACCATCGAAAGGGACCGGTCGGACAGGGACCGGATGCAGCGCTCCTTCCACTGTTCGTGGAGCGCGTTGGCCGCTCCCGGTTCCGCCTCGTAAGGGCGGGTGCGGTAGAGGACCCGCATGAACAGGTCCCCGTAGACGACGGCCTGTATGGCCTTGATAATCATGGCCGGGGTATAGCGGAAGCCGGGGTTGGTCTCCATGCCGTTGACGTTGAGGGAGATTACCGGAATCTGGGGCATACCGGCCTTTTCCAGCGCCCGGCGGATAAAACCGATATAGTTGGAAGCCCGGCAGCCGCCGCCGGTCTGCGTCATCAGGATCGCCGTATGGTCCGGGTCGTATTTCCCGGACAGGAGCGCGGACATGATCTGGCCGACTACGATCAGGGACGGATAGCAGGCGTCGTTATTGACATACTGAAGCCCCACGTCGACGGCGGAACGGTTATGGTTCTGCAGCACCTCGATCCGGTACCCGAACGAGCGCATGGCCGGTTCGAGCAGTTCGAAGTGGATCGGAGACATCTGCGGACAGAGGATCGTATAGGTCTTTTTCATTTCTTTGGTAAACAGCACCCGGTTATAGGCGCCGGATACCACTTTCCGTTCAAAATGGTTGCGGTCGCGGACGCGCAGGGCCGCGATGAGGGAGCGGACGCGGATGCGGGCGGCGCCCAGATTATTGACTTCGTCGATCTTCAGCACCGTGTAGATTTTCCCCGCGGAGGACAGGATATCGTGTACCTGATCCGTGGTCACGGCGTCCAGCCCGCAGCCGAAAGAGTTCAGCTGAATCAGATCCAGGAAATCGCATTGTTTGACATAAGAGGCCGCCGCGTACAAGCGGGAGTGGTACATCCACTGGTCCGTGACGATCAGCGGCCGTTCCACCTGTCCCAAATGGGCGACGGAATCCTCGGTGAGTACGGCCAGACCGTAGGACGTGATCATGTCCGGGATGCCGTGGTGGATCTCCGGATCAATATGGTAGGGCCGTCCCGCCAGCACGATGCCGCGGCGGTTGTGCTCTTTCAGCCAGGCGATCGTCTCCTCGCCTTTTTGGCGAATGTCGGCGCGCGAGGCTTCCAGTTCCGCCCACGCCTTATGCGCGGCGGCACGAATCTCGGTTTCCGTGAGCGGGGGAATCGCGCCGGTGTCCGGCCCAAATTCTTTCAGGAACACGGCCACAAGCTGATTGGTCAGCACTTTTTCGTTCGTAAAGGCCATGAACGGATTGAGGAAGCGGACGTGGTTTTCCTCCAGTTCCTCCATATTATGTTTGATATTTTCCGCGTAAGAAGTCACCATCGGGCAGTTATAATGATTGCCCGCCCCCGGCTGCTCGATCCGCTCGTAGGGGATGCAGGGGTAGAAGATGGTTTTCACTCCCTGTTTAATCAGCCATGCCACATGGCCGTGGGCCAGTTTCGCGGGGTAGCACTCCGACTCGCTGGGAATGGAGTCGATTCCCAGTTCATAGATATCGCGGGTGGAGCCTGGCGACAGCACGACGGAAAAGCCCAGTTCGCGGAAAAACGTGGCCCAGAAGGGATAATTTTCGTAAAAGTTCAGCACCCGCGGGATGCCGATGGTTCCTCTGGGGGCCATATCGGCCGGCAGAGGCTCGTAATCGAATATCCGGTGATATTTGTAATCGAACAGATTGGGGATTTCCTTGCGCACCCGCTCCTTGCCCAGACCGCGCTCGCAGCGGTTGCCGCTGATGAACCGCCGGCCGCCCTCGAAGCGGTTGACCGTCAGGACGCAATGGTTCGTGCAACCCTGGCAGCGGGTCATGGAGGTCTGGTACTGAAGGTTCACGATGCTGTCAAGCGGCAGCATTGACGTTTCTTTGCCCTCGTGGCGTTCCCTGGCGATAAGGGCCGCGCCGAACGCGCCCATGATCCCGGCGATGTCCGGGCGCACCGCCTCGCAGCCGGAGATATTCTCGAAGCTTCGCAGAACGGCGTCATTGTAGAAAGTCCCGCCCTGCACGACCACATGGGTACCCAGATCGGCCGGGCTGGTGAGTTTGATGACTTTATACAGCGCGTTTTTGATCACGGAATAGGCCAGGCCGGCGGAAATGTCCGCCACGCCGGCGCCCTCTTTCTGCGCCTGCTTGACGTTGGAGTTCATAAAAACGGTGCAGCGGCTGCCCAGATCCGTGGGATTTTGGGCAAAAAGCGCCTCCTTCGCGAAATCCTCCACGCTGTAATTCAGGGATTTGGCGAACGTTTCGATAAACGAGCCGCAGCCGGACGAGCAGGCTTCGTTCAGCAGTACGCTGTCCACGCTGTTGTCCTTAATGCGGATGCATTTCATGTCCTGGCCGCCGATGTCCAGAATACAGTCCACTTCCGGATCGAAAAATTTGGCCGCGTAATAATGGGAGATCGTCTCCACTTCGCCTTCGTCCAGCATAAACGCGGCCTTCAGCAGCGCTTCGCCGTAGCCGGTGGAGCAGGAATAGGCAATCCGCGCGCCCGGCGGAAGCAGCGCCCGGATCTCCTTCATGGCGCGGATCGCGGTCGCCAGCGGGCTGCCGTTATTATTGCTGTAAAAATCATAGAGCAGGTTCCCGTCGCGGTCGATCAGGGCCACCTTGGTAGTTGTGGAACCGGCATCGATGCCCAGATAGCAGTCTCCCTCATAGCTGTCCAGAGGGGCCCTCCGGACGTGGTGGACGTTGTGCCGCTTCCGAAACGCGGCGTACTCGTCCGCGTCCTTAAAAAGGGGCTCCATGCGCTTGATCTCGGAATCCATGCGGATACCGTGCTCCAGGCGGTCGATCAGGCTGTCCAGGGAAACGCATACGTCGTCTTTGCTGCTCATGGCGGCGCCCAGCGCCGCGAACAGATGGGAATGCTCCGGCGCGATGATCTGGTCCCCGCTCAGGTGAAGCGTGCGGATGAATGCCTGCCGGAGTTCCGGCAAAAAATGCAGCGGGCCGCCCAGGAACGCCACGTTGCCGCGGATCGGCTTGCCGCAGGCCAGACCGCTGATGGTCTGGTTGACGACGGCCTGGAAAATGGACGCGGCCAGATCCTCGCGGGTGGCCCCCTCGTTGATCAGGGGCTGAATATCCGTTTTGGCGAATACGCCGCAGCGTGCGGCGATTGGGTAGATCATGCGGTAGCCTTTGGCGTACTCATTGAGACCGGCGGCGTCCGTCTGCAGCAGGGACGCCATCTGATCGATAAAAGAACCGGTGCCGCCGGCGCAGATGCCGTTCATCCGCTGGTCGACGCCTCCGGTAAAATAAATGATTTTCGCGTCTTCGCCGCCCAGTTCGATGGCGACATCGGTGCGGGGGGCATAGTCCCGGAGCGCGGCGGCCACGGCCACCACTTCCTGGACGAAGGGAACCGCAAGATGTTTGGCCAGCGTCAGGCCGCCGGATCCGGTAATCATGGGATGGAGAGAAACCGGTCCCAGCTGCTTGCGGGCCTTTTTCAAAAGAGCTGCCAGTGTTTCCTGAATATTGGCGTAATGCCGTTCATAATCCGAGAACAGCATCTCGTATGTTCCCGCCTCCGCCGCGCCGGGTTCCGCCGCTTTCGCGACGACGGCCTTGACGGTTGTGGAACCGATGTCTATTCCCAGGGATAAATAACCGTTCATATATGTGGGGAGAATTACCCAGGCCTCCTTTGCATCATGGCGCCGCGGGCCGCTCCGCTTAAGTCGCTTCCCGGACGCCAGATACTTTACTTTAGCATAAAACGGGGCAGAAAACAATCGGTAAAAAAGTGAAATAATTGTGAACGGCTCCTTTTCCGCCCCTCACCACGTGATTAATTCATCGAGCAGGGCCTGCTGCTCCCGGCTCGAACGTGTCAGGTAAATGCGCGTGGTTTCGATATTTTCATGTCCCATCAGGTCCGCCAGCAGGGAAATGTCGTTAAAGCGGCTGAGAAAGTTGATGGCGAAACGGTGGCGGAAAGAATGAGGGTAAACCGTTGTTTCGTCGATGCCATACCGCCGGGCGTAATGCTTCAGCCGGTCGCGGATCCCCCGCGGGGAGAGCGGGTTCCCTTTGCGGTTGAGGAACAGGAAACCGCTCAGACGGTTTTGCCCGGCGCACCACGCCAGGGCTTCCTCGGCCAGCGCGTCCGGAAAATAGATCCGCCGCAGTTTTCCGCCTTTGGAATAGAGGTCGAGGTAGCCGAGCGTCAGGTGCTCGATCTTTACCTGCACCAGTTCGCTGACCCGCGCGCCCGTGGCCCCCAGGAAGCGGACGACAAAGTACCATAAAAACCGTTTCTCTTCCCTGAGCCGCCGTTTCATGGTCTCATAGTCCTCATTGGAAATGACGGCGTCGGTAAACGACCGTTTCCGGAGTTTCACGGACAGCAGGCGGAAATCCTTTAAAGGCAGCCATATTTCCCCGTCCTGATCGGTCAGAAAGCGCAGGTAGGCGTTCATTGCGTGGACCCGCAGATTGACGGTGGCCGGGCGGTAGTGGGAGATCATATAGCTGCGGAAGCGGCTCAGGTTTTCCGCGGTCAGCTGCCTGTACATGGAATAAAAGAGTCGGACGCTGCCTTTATAGGCGGCGACGGTGTTGGGGGACAGATTCTTCTTTTTCATATCATTCTCAAAGGCGAGAAGGGATTCTTCCTGTTCTTCCGTCAGCATGGATACGCTCACCACTTTACAATCTGATTGACCAGCTGCTTCTGTTCGGAAGGGCTTCTGTGCAGATAAATGCGGGTTGTCGCGATATTTTCATGCCCCAGCAGATCGGAAAGCATGGAAAGATCCCCGCAGGTTTCGATGAAGTTCCTGGCGAACAGATGGCGGAAGGAATGCGGGTGCAGGACGGCGGCGTCCAGCCCGTAGCGGCCCTCGAAGGTTTTCAGCCGTGCGCGGATGGCGGCGGGGCTTAAGGGATCGCCGCGGCGGTTCAGAAATACAAAGCCGCCCGTCCGGCCGATGTCCTGCAGCCAGGTCAGGCATTCTTTGCGGACACGGAGCGGGATATAGATGCGGCGGGATTTATTGCCTTTTGAATAAATATCCATGTATCCGCGCCGCACGTCCTCCACGCGCAGCTGGACCGCCTCGCTTACCCGCATACCGGTGGTGGCCATGACGCGGATCACAAAGTAGTAGAGCAGGTTCCCGTCGCGGATCAGGCAGCGTTTCAGATATTCGTAATCCCCCTGACTGATGACGTTTTCGAGGAAGGACCGCTGCTGGATGTGCACCATGCTCAGGCGGAGATCGCCCATATGAAGGAATTCCAGCAGACAGTTCACGGAACGGATACGCAGATTGACGGTTTGCGGTTTATAATGCTCGAGCAGGTAGCATTTATAGAGTTTCAGATTATCGTAACTGACAGACCGGTAGAGAGAAAAAAACTGCTCCGCGCCGTACAGATAGGCCCGGATCGTGTGATCGGCTTTCTGCCGGCGGGCGAGGTAGTCCCGGAAATCCCGCAGGATTTCCTCTGCGGCGGTCTGCTGGTAGGGAAGCGGTTCTCTCATGTTTGTGCATCGCCCTTCTTCTGTAAAAAATAACGCGGGCGCCAAGAGGTTCCTGGACGCCTATGATTAATCATAAGTTTATCGCATGGGAAGGGAAAATCAAGAGGGAACGGGCGGCCGCCGCCGGAAAATGCCGAATTTTCGGGAATAATCCGGTGATTTTCGCAAATAATTAAGGAAACCGGGTGCACAATACGGTCCGGAGGGGATATAATGGCAACAACATCATCATGACGCGGAGGAAGCGTATGAATTATACCTATCTGGTGGAATGCGCGGACGGGTCGCTTTACTGCGGCTGGACGAACCGCCTGCAGGAGCGGATCGACGCCCACAACAGCGGGAAGGGCGCGAAGTACACGAAAAGCCGCCGGCCGGTGCGCCTGGTTTATTATGAGGAATTCGAGACGAAAGAGGAGGCCATGCGGCGGGAGGCGGCCATCAAGCGGATGTCCAGGGAAGAGAAACGGCGGCTCGCCGGCAAGGGGAACCTGCCTGCCGGAGAAAAACCGGCACGGATGTGACAGGCAGGCCGGCGGGCCGCGAAAAGACGGGATTCTTTCATTCCACATCCTGCAGAGCGGCGAAATCTTCCTCGCCGGTGCGGATCTTGACGACTTTCTCCACGCCGTAGACGAAGATCTTGCCGTCGCCGATATGGCCGGTGTAGAGGGCTTTCTTGGCCGCTTCGATCACGGATTCCACCGGAATCTTGCTGACGACGACCTCGATTTTGACTTTGGGCAGCAGGGTTACGTCCATTTCCACGCCGCGGTACATTTCGCCCGCGCCCTTCTGCACGCCGCAGCCCATGACCTGCGTGACGGTCATGCCGGTGACGCCTAATTCGTTCATGGCGCTCTTGATCTGTTCGTAGCTGGACAGCTTGGTGATGATGACGACCTTGTGCATGGCATACGCGTCGGCGTCGGGCATTTTCACGACCTTGACGGCGGCCGCCTTATCGGCTTCCGAAGCGGCGGAATAATCGGATACGCCCAGATCGGTGTTCTCGTTGACGTCCATGGTCATGGTGTTGGAAATGTCGATGATGGAGAAACCGGCGTAAGCGGAAGGCAGACCGTGTTCGGTGGTGTCCAGTCCTTTCAGTTCCTCCTCGCGGCTGACGCGCAGCCCGACCAGTTTTTTGATGGTCAGGAAGGAGAGCGTCATGGTGACGAGCGTCCAGGCCGCGACCGAGACGAAGCCGGTCAGCTGGATCCCCAGCTGACGGAAGCCGCCGCCGTAGAAGAGCCCGACGACGGAGTCGTTGCCCGGGGCGGAAGTGGTGGCGAAGAGGCCGGTCGCGATGGTGCCCCAGATGCCGTTTAGGCAGTGGACGGCGATGGCTCCGACGGGATCGTCCACCCGCAGCTTATTGTCGAGGAACCAGACGCCGAAAACGACCAGCAGTCCGGCCACCCCGCCGATGATGGTGGCGCCCAGGGCGTCCGTCACGTCGCAGGGGGCGGTGATGGCGACCAGTCCGGCCAGGGACGCGTTCAGGCACATGGATACGTCAGGCTTCCCGTATTTGATCCAGGTAAAGACCATGCAGACCACGGTCGCCACGGAAGGCGCCACGGTGGTGGTCAGGAAAACGCTTCCGAGCTGCTCGACCGAGGTACAGGCCGCGCCGTTGAAACCGTACCAGCCGAGCCAGAGGATAAAGACGCCCAGGCAGCCGAGCGGCAGGCTGTGGCCGGGGAAGGCGTTTACCCGGACGATCTTGCCCGCCTTGTCTTTCACAAACTTGCCGATGCGCGGGCCCACCATCTTCGCGCCGATCAGGGCCGTGATGCCGCCTACCATATGGATGGCGCAGGAACCGGCAAAATCATGGAAGCCGATCTGCGACAGCCAGCCGCCGCCCCAGATCCAGTGGGCCTCGATGGGGTAGATAACCGCCGAGATGACCGCCGAGTAGATGCAGTACGATAAAAACCGCGTGCGCTCGGCCATGGCGCCGGATACGATGGTCGCCGTGGTGGCGCAGAATACCAGATTGAATACGAAATTGGACCAGTCGAAATTGGCATAGTCCGTGAAAATGCGGAAGCTGGGTTTGCCGATAAAGCCGCCTATATCCTCGCCGAACAGCAGGGAAAAGCCGATGGGAACGAAGACCATGCAGCCGATGCAGAAATCCATCAGGTTTTTCATCAGGATGTTGCCCGCGTTTTTCGCCCGCGTAAAACCGGTTTCCACCATGGCGAACCCGGCCTGCATCCAGAAAACGAGTGCCGTTCCGATCAGGAACCAGACGGCGAATACCTGATTGTTTACCGCGCTGAAGATTTCTTCTGTCATAATTTTTTCCTCCTCTTTTGATTCGGAAACGAAAACGGGGCGGAGACGCTTCTCTTTTATGGAAGCGCCTTCGCCCCGTGCCGTTTGCCGGATAATCTGGTGAGCGGCCCGTCGGTTCCCGAAAACCCGCGGAAATTTCCGGTTCCGGACAAGAAAAGGGGGCCGTGACGATTCACGGGCCCCTTTGCTCACGGTTTTGATGGTAGCACCGGAAAAACGGATTGTCAACACGTAATATCGTCAGTATTTATCGCCAAGGCGGCCGGATTTTTCGGGAAAATATGCCATACGCGGAACGCGGGACCGGCAGAATGATAAAAAAACAATAAAATCTTCGTCAAAGCCCTTGCAATTATTTTGTATGCAATATACGATAATGCCAGGGTCGAAAGTCGGAATCCGCGGCATGTT
>CAZPGD010000008.1:0-16027 GCA_964585865.1 uncultured Hungatella sp.
GCTCACGGAACCAGGACCCCTCATATCGCATATACTGACCTGGGTGTCACAACTTCCTATGTACTTCAACATACACGCATACTACATAGGTTACAAGGGTGAAAACAGCTCAGTGGTACCACAACATTAACTCTAGACACAAAAAATGGAAATAAGGCAAATAGCTGCATAGAGCAACTGAACCTGGCGGCGGATGCGCAGGCGGCAGCGGCCGTCCCGTCTTTTGTAACGAAAGAAGCCCGGGACAGAAGCGTAAGCGACAGTCCGGAGAGGGCGGATCCGGCCGTAGAAGCGGATTCAGCCGAAGGCGTGGATCGGGTCGGGAGAACGAATTCGGACGAAGGAAGGGAGCGGGCCGGAGCAGCGGATTCGGACGGGCCGGATTTTATGATTAGTATCTGCCATGAAAAAATGGCGGATGAAGAGACGGACGGGGAGAACATTTCGGAAGAATGGCAGGAATATGAGTATGGGAGAAATGCGGACGGTGACGGGGAAGGCAGTGCCCGTACTTTGGGGCAGGATCTTCTGGACACCGGGAAATACGGATTTCTGTCCGGCAGTCTGTCCGGAGTCTGGAGCGGCAGTGATGACGGGATCCTGCTGGTTCGCGGGGACGGTTCCGCCGTGGTGAAGAAACCGGGTCGGGTAACGGTGCGTTTCCGCTGCCGACGGCCGAATAGGGACGGGGAAGAACGGATAATGAAGAACGAAGGGGAGAGCAGCGCGCCGCCCGGCAGCGGGAACGAATGGGAATACGGCGGGAATGTCCGGGACAGCGGCGAAGATGAGGGAACGCCCGCCCCGGAGACCGGATGCGCGACGCCCGGAAATGCGGAGGCTGCGACGTCCGGAGATACAGAGGCCGCGACGTTTGGAGGCGCAGAGGCCGTGGCGTCCGGAGATGAGGAGGCTGTGACATCCGGAAAAGCAGAGTTTGCAACACCCGAAGATACGGAAACTGCGATGTTCGGAGACGCGGAGGCCGCGACGCCCGAAAATATGAAGGAAGTGACAGTCGAAAGCGAAAAGGTCGTTGTGTCCGGAGATACAGAGGGTGTGACGTTCGGAGGCGCAAAGGCCGTGGCGTCCGGAGATACAGAGGCCGCGACGCCCGGAAATGCGGAGGACGCGACGCCCGGAAATGCGAAAACCGCGACGTCTGAAGATGCAAAAGCCGTGCACGGCAGTCTGGAAGCGGCGGCAGAGAGGAAAAGGGACAGGATGAATGCACAGCTTCCGGAAGACGGCGGGGAACTGACATGGCTGGTGGAAGTATATGCGGAGGAGCCGAAAGGAATCAGCCGCGATTCGGAACTGACGCTGCGGGTGCTGGCCAATCCGGGAAGGTTCCGGTCCGCGATGAAGGAAGGAACGCCGCTGGCGCCCAGAAGAAACGCGGAAACCTGGGAGAACTGGGGAGATGACCGGACGACCGTGCCAGCCTGGTCGGACCATTCGAAATTCGGAGTGAAAAAAGAGGCCGTCTATCTTGCCGGCACGTTTTTAAGCGCGGACGGAGAAGAAACGAAGGCCCGGTGGAAATTTGCGGATCACGGGGATTATACCGACCGGGCCGATCCGGGGTACATGACGTATTCGCCCCTTCATTTTGACGGGAGTACCGGCCTTCCGGTCTATTGCATTGAACCGGGAGTGGATATTAACAATAAGGAAATCGCCGGATTGGCATATGATTCGAAAGAAGATGAAAACGTGCAGGCGGATTATTTTAAAAATTACCGATCCGCGAGCGGCTTGACGGGGGCGTCTCTCGTGAAGGTACTGGCCCGGGTCCTTCAGTTCGGGTATCAGGAGGAACTGGTCAATGAAGCGGGAGAGAAACTGCTCTATCCCTGGCTGGATGATGAGAAGGCACGGGAACGGTACGCGGCGGCATTCGCGACGCAGATCCTGATATGGGAAGTGATCGTCGGGGAGCGGGATGAAATGTTCCGGCATAAAACACCGGCTGAACTGGAGCAGACAGACGTGAGCACCGTCTGGGACGCGAATGTAAGGGACGTCAATCCCTGCAGGGAGCAGATTGAGGAAGAGTATCGGAAAATCGCGGAGAACGTGACGGATTCCCTGCTTGAGGGTCCTGATTTCGGACTGCGGGACGGACAGGACGTCCGCGGTATGTGGAAGGGAACCGTTTCCGATGAGCGGGCAAAGGGAGCGTATAAATTAACTTTATATGATAAAAATAAGGCGTTAGGCAATCATTTTTACGACAGCGGAGCCGTGAGCGTAACCGGAGGTATTAAGTCCTATGAAATAAACGGGACGGATCACAGTCTGGCGATATACGCGGACAGCCCGTGCGAAGTGACAATAAATATTCAGTACAGGGAATACAACAATATCGTTATTTACGCGTCAAAAGCGGATGGCAAAGCGGGTTTTGGTCCTGACAGCGCAAAGCAGGATGTTGCCGGGCTTGCGGAAGCGGAAGGCGTAACGGACGTACTGCGGCTGAAATGCGCGGGAGGGATTACCTATGCGCCGCGGGTCAGAAAAGTTTTCCTTGATAACGGGATTGCCAGACCGGAAGAAAAGGAATTCACATTTGTGCTGACGGCGGATCCCGGGAACCCGGAAGGAGCGGAGTTTACGGCGGATGGAGCAATAGAAGCGAACGAAGGGGAAGATACGGCCGGGAAAGGAACGAATGGCACGGCCGGAACCGGAACGGCAGATACGGCCGGGAAAGGCACGAATGGCACGGCCGGGACCGGAACGGCAGATACAGCCGGGAAAGGAATGAATGGCACAGATGGGGCAGGAATAGAAGGCACGGCCGAAGCAGAAACGGCAGGAACAGCCGGTGCAGGAACGGATGGAACGACCGGGGCAGGCGCCGCGGCCGCATTGAGGATGTCCGCTTCGGTGACAGGGCCGGGGACGGCGTTTTTTGACGGCATTACATTCACAAAAGCCGGAACGTATATTTTCCATATTTATGAAGAAGAGGGAAGCGAGGCCGGCTACCGCTATTCCCGTCAGAGATGGAGACTGACCGTGGCCGTACACGATGCCGGCGGCGTACCGGAGATCACCTCCTGTACCTATACAGAAGAGGGGGAAGAACCCGGAAAAGGCATTCCGGGGGAAGAAGCGGTTTTTACAAATGTCTATGAAGTACGGGAAACATATTTCGGACCCTTGGTGAAAAAGCAGGTGCGGTACGTAAGCGGCGACACATTCGCTCCGGCGGAATTCCGGTTCAAGATTGAATTAGCCGGACAGCGGCTGACAGAAGGCGGGACGCTCGCAAACGGGGCGCTGATTACGGCCGGCAGGGATACGATCACCGTGAACGGCGGCAGGGAGACGGAGTATATCGCAAAATTCGCGGACGACGCGATCCGTTTCCGGCACGCCGGAACCTATATCTTCCGTATTACGGAAATGGCCGGAGATAACCCGTATTACGAATATGACAGGAACGAGTGGTTCCTGACGGTCGAGGTGGCGGATAACGAAAGCGTGCTGCAGGTCGAAAGCAGCGGCGCCGTCCGCAGCAGAACCGACGGCGGCAGCAGGAGCACGGACAGAAGCCGGGGCATAGATGGTGCTTGGGATGAGGCCGGCAGTAGGGATGAGGCCGGCAGCCGGGGAATAGCCGGCGCTTGGGATGAGAGCGGCAGCAGGAGCACGGACGGCGGCCGGGAAGAGGACGGCAGCAGGGACACGGCTGGCAGCCGGGGTGCGGACGGTGCACGGAATGAGGGCGGCCCGGGGATATCCGTTTTTCAGAATACGTACAGGGAGCCGGGGAATCTGGTGCTGCGTGAGCGCGTCGGCGGCGACCGCGGCCAGAAGGACAGAGATTTTCAATTTACGGTGGAACTGACCGGCGCGGGCGGCACATGCCTGAGCGGAGAGTATGAATATACCGGAGACAGCAAAGCGGAAGGAGCCGAGGCCCCGGCAAACGGCCGGATCGAGAACGGCAGCCTGCGCCTCACGCTGCGCCATGGCCAGCAGATTACGATTAAGAATATCCCGGCCGGTACGCGGTACACAGTAACGGAAGAAGAAACCGGAACGGACGGATATTCAACCGGTGTGGAACTTGATGGCCAGTACCGGAATACGAAGACGGCATCCGGCACAATCGCCTCCTCTCAGACAACGGAGATAGAATATACGAACAGCCGCGGCCGGAACGAGGAAAGCGGCAGCGTGTCCGGAAATATGGGGAATGCCCCGGGAGCCGGTTCGGGCGGCATTGGTTCGGGCAGCGGCTCAAGCGGCGGCGCAGGAGGCGGTTCGGGTGACACTGGTCCGGGCGGCGGTTCAAGCGGCGGCACAGGCGGCGGTTCGGGTGACGCTGGTTCGGGATCCGGCACAGGCAGCGCCGGCCCGGGTGGCATTGGTTCGGGTGCCGTCGGTTCTGGCAACCTTCCGGACGGCAGGTCCGTGCCTGTCCCTGTAGGCGCCGGTTCCGGACAGAACGCGGATGCGGACGCCGAGAAAACGGCGCTTTTGGGGAACTTTCCGGGAAATATCGCGGGCGGAGCGGTAGCACCGGTTTTCCCGGTTCCGGTGACGGGAGACGGGAGACCGGCCGGCGCGGCGGCCCTGCTTGCGCTGGCGGCATTGGGCGCGGCGGGAGCGTTCGGATATCTTGGATTCAGAAAGAAAAAAGAGAAGAGGCCATAGCGCGGGATTCGCGGAGGGAACAATTTTTATATTGCATATTTAAAATCCGTCTGCTATAATTTATATCGTTTCGTAGCAGGAAAAAGCGGAGAAAACAGACAACATTGCATAGACTTGCATTGTGTAATCTCCGCGGCATTGCCCCGGAACGGAAATGAATACTGCGCGTCGCGGGAAAGCGGATTTTTCCCGTGTTTACGCAAGCAGAAAAGGAGGAGAACAATGAACAGATTTCGCAAATTTACTGCTCTGGCGCCTGTTCTGATTGCAGCGCTGGTTCTCACCGCGTGCGGGGGCGGCAGCAGCGACAGCGGCAGTACAAGCGCCGCCGGCAGCACCGCCGCCGCGAGTACGGCCGCCGGCGGAAACGGCGGTACGAGCGCGGCCGAAACCGGAAGCGAAACGCAGAGCGCGGAGGAAACACAGGGCGGTTCCGAGTCTGCCTCTTACGCCGATACCATCACGATCGGCGTAACCGCCGAACCCACGTTTCTTGAGCCGAACTGCCAGGGCGCGGGTCCCACGGAGATCCAGCTGACGCAGCAGATCTATGAGGGCCTGGTTTCTACCGATACCGACGGCTCTATCGTCGCCTGCCTTGCCAGCGACTGGACGATGAGCGACGACGGACTCACCTACACATTTAATCTCGTTCCCGGAGTTAAATTCTCTGACGGACGCGATGTAAAGCCGGAGGACTGGGTCTGGTCCCTGTTGCGTGCGCGCGATTCCGAAACATCCAACTATACCTATATCGCCGAGCCGATTGAAAGCGTAGAAGCGACCGACACCCAGGTGATCATTCACCTTACCGGGCCTACCCCGTCCTTCCTTGCGCAGCTCGGATGCTTTAACATGGTACTGGGATGCAAAGAGTACGCGGAAAGCTTTGCAAGCGACGAGGAGTATATGCGCAATCCCATGGGCACCGGTCCGTATATGCTGAAAGAATGGAATCTCGGCAGCGATCTGACCATGGTTGCCAACCCCTACTATCGCGAAGAAGGGATGCCCAAGACGCCCAATCTGCATTATGTCGTGGTTGCGGATGACAACACGAGGCTTATGCAGCTGCAGACGAATCAGATCGATGTCGCCACTTCGTTCCCGTTCAGCCTGACGCAGGCCATTGAGAACGATCCCGCGCTCGAACTCGGCGTATTTCCTTCCACGCAGATTTATTATCTGATCCTCAATACGACGCTGGAGCCTTTTGATGATCCGGCCGTCCGTCAGGCCATGTACTACGCGCTTGATACCGCCGAACTGGCTTCGGCCATCGCGGGCGATTTCGGCGCTCCTGTCGGTTCCATTGTCTCCGCTACGCAGAACGAGTACTGCAATACCGACATCAAGCCGACGGCTTACGATCCCGAACAGGCGAAGAAGATCCTCTCCGACGCGGGCTACACGGATCCCGTTGATTTTACGATCACGGTGCGCACCGGTTCCGCTTTCTATGAGCAGATCACGACGCTGATCAAGAATGAGGTCGATCAGGCGGGATTCAACTGCACCATTGAACTTCTGGAGTCCGCCGCCACGAGCGATAAGTTCCAGAACCTGCAGCACCAGGCGACGGTCCTGCAGTGGGTCGATGATTATCAGGATCCCTCCGGCGTGGTCGGCTGGTCCGTCGACTACGATCAGTGCCAAGGCTGGTACACCGGCCTCAACGATGTGGAACTGAACGATCTGTTTGTCGAGGCGCAGGCCGAGATGGATCAGCAGAAACGGATCGAGATGTACTGGGAGATGCAGCAGCGGGTACATGACAATGCCAATATCATTCCGCTTTACCGGAACGATACCGCGTCCGCTTATTCGGCGAACGTGGACGGCGTGTATGTAAGTCCGTTCTACGTCTACTACGCCAAGAACTGGACCAAGACCAATTAACGCTTCCCCAAGTGCTTTATGCCCTTGATACGGACTTAGAATTGTTGATTCCGGACCCAAAGCGGGGGAAAGGGTTTTCGCATTCTGCCCTTTTCCCCGCCTTTTCATCATTTGACCCCGACATCTTTTTATATGCAAGGCAGGTGATTTATCTTTGGCACGGCTGCAATACATTATAAAGCGTATTCTGCAGATGATCCCCGTACTGTTCGTTGTCACGATCCTGGTTTTTTTCATTATTCACCTGATTCCCGGCGAACCGGCGCGGCTGATACTCGGCGAGAAGGCGACCGAGGAGGCGGTTGCCGCCCTGACGGAGAAACTGGGACTTAACAAGCCGCTGATCGTGCAGTACGGTATATTCCTGAAACAGATCCTGACGCTGGATCTCGGCACATCGTTCAAATACCAGATGCCGGTGGCGGATCTGCTGGCGGTGCGTTTTCCCGTCACATTGAAACTCACCCTTTTTTCCACGGTTCTCTCGTTCTTTATCAGCCTTCCTCTGGGGTACTATGCCGGTATGCACAAGGACCGCCTTGGCGACCATGTGATCCGGATGGCGTCGCTGGTGGGGATTTCCATGCCTTCCTTCTGGGTGGCGCTCCTGCTGATGATCCTCTTTGCCATTAAGCTGAGGTGGCTGCCCGCCGGAGGCTGGGCAAACGATCCGTGGGGGCAGTTCAAATGCCTGATTCTGCCGGCAGTTACCCAGTCGCTGATGACGTCGGCCCTGCTGACCAGGAACACGCGCAACTCGGTGGTTGACATTACGCGCATGGATTACGTTGATTTTGCCCGCAGCAAAGGCATTTCCAACCGGGACGTGCGCAACCGGCACGTGCTGCGCAATTCCATGATCTCGACGGTCACGCTTCTTTCGATGCGCATGGCGAGTACGCTCGGCGGCTCGGTCATACTGGAAACGGTCTTTTCCATCCCCGGCATCGGCAAACTGGCGAGCGATTCCATTTTTGCGCGCGACTACGCCGTGGTCCAGTCGGTGGTGCTGCTTTTTGCCCTGATGGTGCTGGTGATCAACCTGATAACCGATGTCCTTTATTCCTTCCTTGACCCGCGGGTCAGTCTTTGAGTCAGGAGGCGGTTCATATGAAGAAATTCAACGGCGAAAGCCCGTTGCGGAAAAAGAGCCGGCTGCCGGGATTTTTATCCAAACCGTCCCTGGTTATCGGCACCGTTATCATTGTTCTGGCGGTTCTTCTTGCTCTGTTTCCCCAGTATATCGCCACGCATGACCCGATCGCGACCGATACGACCACGCAGAACGCGCCGCCGAGCCCCGAGCATCTGTTCGGAACGGATTTCTACGGCAGAGACGTTTTCTCGCGTGTCGTGTGGGGTACGCGCATCGATCTGCTTATCGGCGTGCTGGGAACGCTGGTACCGTTCTTTATCGGCGGGATCGTCGGACTTCTGGCGGGATATTACGGAGGCGTGCTGGACAGTCTGCTGATGCGGATCTCGGATATCATGATGGCGTTTCCGTTTACGATACTGGTTATCACGATCATGGCCATTCTGGGCCGCGGCACCTTCAATCTGTTTCTTGCGCTGTGGCTGGTCGGCTGGATGAGTTATGCCAAGCTTGTGCGCAGCGAGGTGCTGGTTCTGAAAAATTCGGAGTTTATCCAGGCGGCGCAGGTCGCCGGATTTTCCGATCTGCGCATCCTGCTCCGGCACCTGCTGCCGAACGTGATCAGCTCCGCGGTGGTATTTGCCACCTCCGACGTGGTGATGTGTATGCTGACCGGCGCGTCCATGAGTTTTCTGGGACTTGGCGTCACGCCGCCTACGCCCGAGTGGGGCTCGATTTTGAATGAAGGCCGCAATTATATCACTTTCGCGTGGTGGACGACATTCTTCCCCGGTCTCTTCCTTGCCGTTACCGGCGTGGGATTCTCCCTGCTGGGCGACGGGCTTACCGATTTCCTGAGAACTAAGGGCAGGTGATTCATATGGAGAAATTGCTGGAAGTAAAAGATTTGAGCGTATGCTTCCCGGCCCGCGATGAAACGGTGCAGGCGGTGGACCATGTGTCGTTCGATATTTTTGAAGGGGAAACATTCGGCCTTGTGGGGGAGTCGGGATGCGGCAAAAGCCAGACGCTGCGTTCCATTCTGGGGCTGCTTAAGCATCCCGGGCGCGTCACCGGCGGTTCCATACTCTATAAGGGACAGGACATCGTTAAAATGAAGAGCCGCGAACTGCAGAAAATACGCGGCAAGGAAATCGCCCTTATTTTCCAGGAACCCATGACGTCGCTCAACCCCGTTCTGAAGATCAAGGATCAGATATTCGAGGTGCTGAAAGGCACCGAGGTGCAGGAGAAAGACGCGGACGGAAACGTAACCGGTTCGCATAAGATCACGAAGAAGGAAATGGAGCAGCGCGCCGTCGATCTGCTGAAGCTGGTCGGGATCCCTTCTCCCGAGACGCGGATCAACGAATATCCGCATCAGTTTTCCGGCGGCATGCGCCAGCGCGCCATGATCGCCATCGCGCTGGGCAACCGTCCCAAACTGCTGCTTGCCGACGAGCCGACGACCGCCCTTGACGTTACCATACAGGACCAGGTGATGAAACTGATCAATCAGCTCAAAGAGGAACTGAACATGAGCGTCATTCTTGTCACCCATGATCTGGGCGTGATCGCGCAGATGTGCGACCGGGTAGCGGTGATGTATGCCGGAAAAATAGTGGAAATGACGGATGTCGTCACGCTTTTTTCCGCTCCCCGCCATCCTTATACCTACGGCCTGATGGGCTCTCTGCCGAGCGCGGATACCGCGGGAAGCGCTCTGGAAACGATCGGCGGCTCGCCGCCCAATCTGGCCCGTCTTCCGCGTGGGTGCGCGTTCGCGCCGCGGTGCAGGTATTCCTGCGACAGGTGCCTGCGCGAACGTCCGGAAATCACGGAGGTGGAACCGGGGCATTTTGCCAGCTGTTTCTGCCTGGAAAAAACGAGCGGCTTTAAGGGCCTTATTTCCATGGAAGAAGCGGATGCGCACAGGAAAGGAGGCGGCGGGAAATGAGCGGCGGCGGCGAACTCCTTCTGGAGGTCCGGGAACTTTGCAAGTGGTTCCCTCTGAAGCAGAGCCTGACGGATTATCTGAAGGGAAAGGAGAAGCGGTACTTAAAAGCGGTAAACAATGTTTCTTTCAGCATCCGCAAAGGTGAAAATCTCGGTCTGGTAGGCGAATCCGGGTGCGGAAAGTCCACGCTGGCGCGTACGATACTGCGCCTTTACGAGCCTACATCCGGTACGATCCGGCTAAACGGCGTGGATATATCGCATCTGAAAGGCGGCGCGCTGCGGGAAATGCGCCCGCAGATGCAGATGATATTCCAGGATCCCTATTCCTCCCTCAATCCGCGCATGTCGGTTTACGACACGATTGCGGAGGTGCTGAAAGTGCACAAGGTGGTTCCGGAAGATCAGATCAGGGAGCGGGTGGAACAGCTGCTTACCATGTGCGGTCTGACGATGGATATTGCGGACCGTTTTCCGGGCGAATTTTCCGGGGGACAGCGCCAGAGGATCGGCATCGCCCGCGCCCTGGCCTTAAATCCGGCGTTTATCGTGGCGGACGAGCCGGTTTCCGCGCTGGATGTTTCCATTCAGGCGCAGATCATCAATCTGCTGGACCAGCTTCAGCGGGAACTGGATCTGACGCTGCTCTTCATTTCGCACGATCTGCGGGTCGTGCGCCACGTCACGAGCAGGGTGATGGTGATGTATCTCGGCAGCAATGTGGAAGTCGGCCCCACGGCCGAGATCTTCAGCAAACCGGCCCATCCCTACACCGACGTCCTCACCAAGGCGGCTCCCAAGCTTGATCCGTTGAACCGGGAAAGGAAGTATGTCATCGAGGGGGAGCCGGTAAGCCCGATCGACGCGCCTTCGGGGTGCAAGTTCCATCCGCGGTGCACGTTCTGTACGGAGCAGTGCGAAACGCAGGAGCCCTCGCTTAAGGAAATTGCTCCCGGCAGGCTGTGCGCCTGCCATCACCCGCTGCTTTAGGAGGCGTTTCCGTGCGCGCGCCGCTTATTTTTCGGATTTTCCCAAGGTAGACGAAACCTGTTCCGTGTGATATAATGGGGAAATAAGGAGAATCGGCTATGAAAGGGAAAAGGAACATAAAAGGACAGCTGGGGATCTACATGCGGTGGCCGCTGGTATTCGGGGTGCTGGTGATCCTGATGAACGCGGTGGTTGCCGCCATTGACACGGGAGCCGGCATCGCCATGTGCGGATTTACCGTCGGATATCTTGTCCTGGCCGTCGTTTTGTATGTATTTACACGCAGGAACCTGATGGCCGGCATCGTGGAATTTTCCGCGGACTACGCCTGGGTCCAGAAGAAACTGCTGGAAGATCTGGACGTGCCCTACACGGTGGCGGATGAGAGCGGGCGGCTGCTGTGGATGAACGACTGTTTTTCGGCCATGGTGAAAGAGGCGAAGGTCAAGAACGGTACCCTGCCGGTCATGTTCCCGGAAGTGACGAAAAAGATGCTCCGGGAGACGACGGAGCAGACCAGCCTGCATGTCTCCTTCGGGGAGAGATACTACCGGATGGATATTAAGCCCGTGCAGGTCGATCTCCAAAGCGGTCAGGATCGCAAAGCGGGCAGAGGGCCGGGCCGCGTTTTCGGGCGTACGCGCGGAAGCGGCCGTGCGGACGGCCCGGACGGGAACCGTGAGGAAGAACTGCCGGAAAGCGCGCCGGCGGAGGAACGGCAGACGCAGACCCTGCTCGGCGTGTATCTGTTTGAGGAAACGGAACTTCTGAAATACCGGCAGGAGATCACCGACCAGCAGATGGTGGCCGGGCTGATCTATCTGGATAATTACGACGAGGCCCTCGAAAGCATCGAGGAGGTGCGGCGGTCGCTTTTGATGGCCTTAATCGAACGGCGCATCAACAAGTATATCGGCAGCATGAACGGCGTTGTGAAGAAAATGGAGAAGGACAAGTATTTCTTCGTGATCAAACAGCGCTATGTGGCGGAGCTGCGGGAGCAGCGCTTCTCGATCCTGGAGGACATAAAAGCGGTCAATATCGGCAATGAAATGGCCGTGACGCTGAGTATCGGGCTGGGAATGGACGGCGAGACGTACGGGCAGAATTACGAGTTCGCCCGTATGGCCATCGATATGGCCCTGGGGCGCGGCGGGGACCAGGCGGTGATCAAGAGCGCCGGAAGCATTGAATTTTTCGGCGGGAAGTCCCAGAAACAGGAGAAGAACACCCGTGTCAAGGCCCGCGTCAAGGCGCACGCGCTGCGGGAACTGATCGGCACGAAGGAAAAGCTTCTGATTATGGGGCACCAGCTGGGCGATGTGGATTCCTTCGGCGCGTCCGTGGGGATTTACCGCGTCGCGGCGGAACTGGACAAGAAGGCCCATATCGTGATCAACGACGTTACGTCTACCGTGCGTCCCGTTATTGAGCGGTTCTCGCCGGAGGCGGGATACCCGGAAGATATGTTTCTGACCGGCGAGCAGGCGCTTGAGAAGGCGGACGCCGGGACGCTTCTGGTCGTCGTGGACGTGAACCGTCCCAGTATCACGGAGGAGCCGCGGCTGCTGCGCAAGGTGAAGACGATCGTGGTTCTGGATCACCACAGGAAGGGGAGCGAGGTCATTGACAACGCGGTGCTTTCCTATATAGAACCGGCCGCGTCCTCCGCCTGCGAGATGGTCGCGGAAGTGCTGCAGTACACGTCGGATAACATCAAGATCCGCCCGGAGGTGGCCGACGCCATGTACGCGGGCATCGTGATCGACACGAACTATTTTAACAATCAGACCGGTGTGCGGACGTTTGAGGCGGCGGCCTATCTGAGGCGCTGCGGCGCGGATATGACCAGGGTGCGGAAGCTGTTCCGCGGCGAAATGTCGGAGTATAAGGCCAAGGCCCGCGCGGTCAGCGAGGCGGAGGTATTTGCGGGCGCTTTCGCGATCAGCGAGTGTCCGTCGGAGGGCGTTGAGAATCCCACCATCGTGGCGGCGCAGGCGGCCAATGAACTTCTGGGCATCCGGGGCGTGAAGGGCTCGGTAGTGCTGTCCCAGTATAACGGCACCATCTATCTGAGCGCCCGTTCCATCGACGAGGTGAACGTCCAGGTGATGATGGAAAAGCTGGGCGGAGGCGGGCACCGTTCCACCGCGGGCGCGCAGCTTAAGGGCGTGACCATGGAAGAGGCGAAGGAACGCTTAAAAGAAGTGATCCGGCAGATGATGGAGAGCGGAGAAATCGAGTAAAAGGGCGGCTGCCCGGGTTGTCGGACGGCAGGAGGACGCGGTATGGAGATCGTATTGTTGGAAGATGTAAAATCATTAGGCAAAAAAGGACAGGTGGTGAAAGTCAGCGACGGGTATGCCCGCAATTTCATCCTTCCGAAAAAACTGGGCGTGGAAGCCACTCCGAAGAATCTAAACGAATTGAAACTCCAGAAGGCCAACGAGGAAAAGCTGGCCGCCAGGCAGCTGCGGGAGGCGCGCGAAATGGAGGAACGGCTTGCGTCCGCGGAAGTAACGCTGCGGATCCGGGCCGGAGAGAACGGCAAGACGTTCGGTTCCGTATCCGGAAAGGAGATCGCGAAAGCGGTTCTCGACCAGCTGGGACTGGAACTGGATAAAAAGAAGCTGGTGCTTCCGGATCCGATCAAGGCGCTGGGGACGTATGAAGTGCCGGTGAAGCTGCATAAGGATGTCGCGGTAAAGCTGACCGTAAAGGTAGAAGCGGAGTGAGACAGGTATGCCGACGGATGAAGCGTTGATCAAACGTGTGCTTCCTCACAGCATCGAAGCCGAGCAGTCGGTGATCGGCTCGATGTTAATGGACCGGGAGGCGATCATTACCGCCATGGAACTCGTATCGGCGGAGGATTTCTATCAGCACCAGTACGGCGTCACGTTTGAGTCCATGGTGGAACTGTTTAACGAGGGCAAGCCGGTGGATCTGGTGACGCTCCAGGAGAGGCTGAAAGAGAAGGACGTGCCGCCGGAGGTAGCCAGTCTGGATTTTATTCGTGACATTCTGGCGCTGGTCCCCACGTCGGCGAATGTCCGCTCCTACGCCGTAATTGTCCGGGAGAAGGCGATCCTGCGGCGTCTGATCCGCCTCAATGAGGAGATTTCCAACGACTGCTACCTGGGCAGGGAGTCTCTGGATGAGATTCTGGGGAATACGGAGAAGAAGATTTTCGACCTGCTTCAGAGCCGCACGTCGAGGGAACTGGTTCCGATCCGGCAGGTGACGCTGGACGTGTTGGAGAAGATTGAGGCGGCGTCCAGGACGAAGGATATCGTCACGGGTGTGCCGACCGGTTTCGCGGATCTGGATTATAAGACGTCCGGTTTCCAGCCGTCGGATCTGATCCTGCTGGCGGCCCGTCCGTCCATGGGAAAAACGGCTTTCGTTCTGAACGTCTTGGATTATGTGGCGGTGCGCCGCAAGACATCCTGCATGATTTTCAGTCTGGAAATGTCAAAGGAGCAGCTGATCCAGCGGATGATCGCCATGGAATCGGGGGTGGATACGCAGAGGCTGCGGACGGGGAATCTGGCGGACGCGGATTGGGACGCTGTGGTGGAAGCGGTAGGCATGATCGGCAGTTCGAGTATGATTATCGACGATACGCCGGGAATTTCCGTGACGGAACTGCGCTCCAAGTGCCGCAAGGTGAAGCTGGAACGGGGGCTGGATCTGGTGGTCGTCGATTATCTGCAGCTGATGAGCGGGAGCGGCAGGCCCAGCGATAACCGGCAGCAGGAGATCTCGGAAATTTCCCGTTCTCTGAAAGCCCTTGCCAGAGAGATCAAGGCTCCGGTAGTGGCGCTGTCCCAGCTGAGCCGCGCCTGCGAGAGCCGTCAGGATCACCGGCCCCTGCTGTCCGACCTGCGTGAATCGGGCGCGATTGAGCAGGACGCGGATGTGGTCATGTTCCTTTACCGGGACGATTATTACAATAAGGATTCCGATGTGAAGGATACGGCGGAGATTATCGTCGCGAAACAGCGCAACGGTCCCATCGGCACGGTGAACCTGCTTTGGAAGCCGCAGATCACCCGTTTCCTCAGCATTGCCAGAGACGGGGATTCGCCCGGCGGCGTCCGCGCGCCGGGATCATGACAGAAAAATGCCCTTCCCGTTCCGGGAAGGGCACTCGGTACTCCGTCCGGATTATGCTTCGCTGATCGCGCCGGTCGGGCAGGCCGCTTCGCAGGCCCCGCAGTCAATGCAGTTGTTCGCGTCGATTTCGTACTTCCCGTCTCCCTCCGAGATCGCGCCTACCGGGCACTCGCCCTCGCAGGTTCCGCAGGATACGCAGGAATCACTGATAACACGTGCCATAATGAATACCTCCTTCATGTTCTTTCTATGATGCAGGGGGCCAAAATATCTTTTGCCCCCACGATGCACGGATTTCTCCGCACTTCGCGCTCTCAAAATCCTGTCTGGCATCATTATTCTATACTAACAGCCGAAAATATTCAAGAGGAAATTATAAATCCCGAAGCGGCCCCGCGCGCCGAAAGCGGCGGAAAGGCGGCATGGCCCGCGTTCAGAGGCGGCTCAGCGCCTGCAGCGCCCCGTCCCTGCAGATCACGTCGTAATGCTCGTCGAAATAGGCTTCGCTGGAATATTCCTGGCGGATCTTTTTCCCGTATTCGGCCAGTATATTGCATACGCGGCTGAATGCCAGTTCTTCGGCTCCCTCCTGCTTTACGATCAGGTAATACTGATGGGAGCCGGGCTTCTTATACAGGGTATTGACGCCCTCATACAGGGAACCGCAGGCTTTGGCCGCTTCCGTCACGAGATCCAGACTGTCGAAACGGTAGATGCGCACGGAAGGGGCCTCCCCGCCGGATCCGTCCTCCTGCGCCTGTTCTAAGGACGGGTCGGAAAGGGCGTCCGCCGGCACGGCGGAAAAGCCCAGCAGCTTTGCCAGACCGTCCGCGCCTTCCAGCAGTTCGCTGGCCAGTTCCGACAGCGCATCGGAGTTTTCCTCGGTAAACGGCGTGAATTTGGAAAAACGGGTATCCAGTTCTTCCGGATCCTCTATTTTTGTAATAATCAGCATAACGCTTTCATTGGACAACGGGATCGCTTCTACCATCAGCGGTATATCCTCCGCGTCAAATCCCACTTCATTAGACGCTTTCTGGATCATCTCGCGAAAGAGACCGCGCGCCTTTTCCGTTCCGTAAGCCAGTTCACGGAGATTCAGGTTCCGAACGCTCAGATCGAAGCTGGTCAGAATACAACGTATCTGGTTGTCATTAATACGTTCTATCTTCATCCGGAATCACATCCTTCCTTTCGGGAATCGTTACAAAAAATGATGCCAAACGGATTGCTCCGTGCTGCGCACTCCCGCAATCCTGCCCGGCATTCGGAATCCGCGGGGCCCCTGCCCCGCTG